>NZ_JBWKJZ010000036.1:0-90386 GCF_056431945.1 Streptomyces sp. NPDC045778 | reverse complement strand
CCTCCCGTCACCGCGGGGCTCCCCCCCCCCCCCCCCCCCCCCCCCCCCCCGCGACCCCCCCCCCCCCCCCCCCCCCCCCCCCCCCCCCCCTCCGCCGTGCCGTACGCGGTGGCTACACGAAGAGGCTCACCACGGCCGCCACCGCGAAGCCCGCCACCGACAGGACCGACTCCAGGACCGTCCAGGTCTTCAGGGTGTCGCGCTCGGTGATGCCGAAGTACTTCGCCACGATCCAGAAGCCGCCGTCGTTGACGTGCGAGGCGAAGATCGAGCCCGCGGAGATGGCCATGATGACCAGGGCGGTGAAGGCGTGCGAGTAGTCGCCCTCGGCGAGCAGCGGGGCGACGATGCCCGCGGTGGTGACGATCGCGACGGTCGCCGAGCCCTGGGCCACGCGCAGGACCAGGGAGATGAGGTAGGCGAGGACGATGACGGGCAGGCCCACGTCGTTGAAGGTGTCGGCGAGGGCGTCGGCGACGCCGCTGCCCTTGAGGACGGCGCCGAAGACCCCGCCCGCGCCGACGACGAGCAGGATGTTGCCGACGGGCTTGAGGGAGGCCGTCGACACGGTCTCCAGGGACTTGCGGGACCAGCCGCGGCGGATGCCGAGCAGGTAGTACGCCATCAGGAGCGCGATCGTCAGGGCGACGAAGGGGTGGCCGAAGAACTCGATCACGCTGCGGGGTGTGGACGGGTCGAAGGCGATGGAGGAGAACGTCGCGAGCAGGATGAGAAGCAGCGGGGTGCCGATGATCAGGAAGACGGTGCTCAGCGCGACCGGCTCCTCCGTCGGCGTCAGGCCCTGCGCGCGCTGTTCCTCGGCGACGGCCGCCTTCGCCTCCTCGGAGGCCTCCAGCATGTCCTGCGGTACGGGGACGAAGATGCGCTTGCCGATCCAGGCGGAGTACACCCAGGCCGCGAGCACGGCCGGGACGCCGCAGACGACGCCCATGAGGATGACCCAGCCGAGGTCCACCTTCAGCAGCCCCGCCGCCGCCACCGGGCCCGGGTGCGGGGGCAGGAAGGCGTGCGTCATGGACAGGCCCGCGAGCAGCGGCAGGCAGTACAGGAGGATCGACTTGCCGCTGCGCTTGGCGGCGGCGTACACGATCGGCGCGAGGACGAAGATGCCGACGTCGAAGAAGACCGGGATGCCGAAGATGAGGCCCGTCAGGCCCATGGCCACCGGGGCGCGCTTCTCGCCGAAGAGGTTGAGCAGCCGCGAGGAGAGGACCTCGGCGCCGCCGGAGACCTCCAGGATGGCGCCGAGCATCGTGCCGAGGCCGATGATGATCGCCACATGGCCGAGGATGCCGCCCATGCCGGTCTCGATGAGCGAGGTCGCGCTCGACTTCTGGACCGTGCCGAAGAGTTCGGTGACCGAGAGGCCCGCGGCGAGTCCGACGGCTATGGAGACGGCGAGCAGCGCCACGAAGGGCTGGAGCCTGACCTTGATGATCAGGTAGAGGAGCAGCAGGATGCCGAGGGCCGCGACGGTCAGCAGTCCCGCCGTGCCGTCGATCAGGGCCATCAGGCCGCCGGTGTGCGGGATCTTCTCTGGTTCTTCGGCCGCGGCGAGCGCGGTGAGGGCTCCGGCGGAGCCCGAGGGGGCGAACGGGGACATCGTTGACCTCGTAAGTGCATGGGGCTTTCTGGGCAGGGGGGATCGCGGTGGGGCGCCCCGTGGGTGGCGGGCGCCTCACCGTGACGACAGGCGTGCGGTGGGGGGTGGCGACGCGGCGGGCGCGGGCGGGGATGGGCCCGCGACCGCGGCGTCGGAGTGATCAGCGCGGACTCGGCGGCGCTGGTGGGCTCGGCGGGTGCCGAGCGGGCTCAGCCGAGGACGGCGAGCGCGTCGATCTCGATGAGCAGGCCCTTGGGCAGGCCGACGTAGACCGTGGTGCGGGCGGAGGCGGGGGCCTTGAGGCCCTGCTCCTCGAAGTACTGGTTGTAGATCTCGTTCATCTCGGCGAAGTGGTCGACGTCCGTGAGGTAGACGCGCATCATCATCACGTCGTCCCAGGTGGCGCCGCCTTCTTCGAGGACGGCCTTGACGTTCGCGAAGGTCTGGAGGGTCTGCTCGCGCAGGGTGGGGCCCGCCGGGGTGGGCGCCTTGCCCTCCTCGGCGGGGAGGAAGCCGACCTGCCCGGCGACCTGGAGGATGTTGCCCTTCTTCACGCCGTGCGAGAACTTCGCGGGCGGGGTGGTGTGCGTGGAGGGCGTGATCGCGGTCTTCTGGGTGTTCTCGCTCATGAACTTGCTTCCTTGATAGGGGCCTTGCCGGAGTACTCCCGGCTGATCGCCTCCGCCGTGCGGCGCACCAGCGGGAGCAGGGTGAGGAGTTCCTCCGCCGTGACGACGACGTTCGGCGCGGACACCGACATGGCGGCGACGACGCGGCCGTCGGCGCCCCGGATGGGCGCGCCGACGCAGTTGATGGACTCCTCGTGGCCACCGAGGTCGGTGGCCCAGCCCTGTTCGCGCACCAGGGCCAGCTCCTTGAGGAAGGCGGCGGCGTTGGGCGTCGAACGGGACGTGTACGTGGGGTAGTCGAGCTTCTCGGCGATCACCCGGCGCTCGCTCTCGGGGAAGTCGGCGAGCAGGAGCTTGGCGACCGCGGCGACGGTGATGGCGACGGACTTGCCGATGCGCGAGTACATCCGTACCGGATAGCGGCTCTCGACCTTGTCGATGTAGACGACCTCGCCCTCCTCGTACACCGCGAGGTGGACCGTGTGGCCGCAGCGGTCGTTGAGCGCGAGGAGGTGGGGGTGGGCGATCTCGCGGACGTCGAGGTGCTCGACGGCCTCCTGGGCGAGCGCGAAGAGCCGCGCGCCCAGGCGGTAGCGCTGGTCGGACTGGCGGAAGACCAGGCCGTGTTCGTGCAGGGTGCGCAGCAGGCGCAGGGCCGTGGACTTGTGCACGCCCAGGCGGTCGGCGACCTGGCCCAGGTCGGCGGGGCCCTCGGCGAGCAGGGGCAGGATCGTCAGGGCTCGGTCGACGGTCTGGCTCATGGCGTACGTACCTCCTCGGCGGCCCCGGGGCGGCGCGGGTCCGCCGTCCAGCCGGGGCCAAGGCGCAGTGTCTCCCAGGCGGCGGGGTCCAGGGCGGCGAGCGCGTCGGCGTGCTCGCGCGCGGGGGGCGTGGCGAGGTCGCCCGGCACGGTGAGGGCGGCGGCGGCCATCAGGTGCCCGTGCCGAAGGCGCCGCTCGGGGCTGAGGCCGCGCAGCGTCCCGGACAGGTATCCGGCGGCGAAGGCGTCACCGGCGCCGACCGGGGCGACGACGTCGACGCGCAGGGCCGGGACGAAGGTGACGGTGTCGCGCCCGGTGTCGGGGTCGGTGACGAAGGCGGTGGCGCCGTCGGACCCCTGCTTGACGACGAGTTGGGCGGGTTCGGGCAGGGCGGCGCGCAGGGCCGCGGGGCCTCCGGTGAGCTGCCAGGCGGCCGCGGCCTCGTCGACGCCGACGAAGACGAGGTCGGCGCCGCGCGCCAGGTCGAGCAGGACGGCGGGGCTGCGGCCGCCCTCGGGCCACAGGCCGGGGCGGTGGTTGATGTCGAAGGAGACGAGCGAGCGGCGGCGGGCCGCGCGGTCGCACAGGCTGCGCACGAGCGCGAGGCAGTCGGCGGAGAGCGCGGCGGTGATGCCCGACAGGTGCAGGACGCGTCCGCACCACAGCGCGTCGGCGTCCATCGTCCGCGGCGACATGGCGGAGGCGGCGGATCCCGCCCGGTAGTAGACGACCTCGTGGGCTTCGGCGTCGCGGTCGTCGGCGGTGCGGAAGTAGATGCCGGTGGGCCTGCGCGGGTCGCGCCCGACGGCGGAGGTGTCGACTCCGTAGGCCCCGATGGCGTCGACGAGGTGGTCGCCGAAGCCGTCCGCGCCGACCCGGCTGACCCAGCGGGCGCGGTGCCCGGCGGCGGCGAGGGCGCAGGCCACGTTGGACTCGGCGCCGCCGATGCCCCGCTCGAAGGCGGGCACGTCGGCGAGCCGCCCCGGCCGCGTCGGCAGGAAGGTGACCATGGACTCCCCGAGCGTGACCACGTCGACGCCGGCGTCGGCGCCGTCCGCGGCACCGCCCTCCGCGCCGCCGTGCGCGCCTTCGCCGCCGCCGTCCGGGGCACCGGGCGCGGTCACGCCCTCGGGCACCTCGGCGGGCGCGGCCTCGGTCGCGTCTCGGTCTGCTCCGGTCACGCTCGTGTCAGCCCTTCATTCGTCGTTCGCCGCACGTTCGACGGCCGGGTGGGGGCACCGGATCAGCCGGTCCGAAGGGCCCGGGAGCCGGGCCGAACCCCGGTGCGAGGACCGGGCCCGGATCCGTTGACCCGGCGTTGGCTCGGATGTTAGACAGCAGTAAGCGACATACGCAATGAACGTTGCAGTATATGCAACGCATCTCTGAGGAGGCGCTCATGGCCGCCGACACTCCCGCCGGCACCCCCTCCGGCACGCCTTCCGGCACGCCCGTCGAACGCGACACGCCCGTCGAACCCGACACGTCGGCCGGACGCGGCACGTCGGCCGGACGCGGCACGCCCACCGAGCGAGGCGCCGCCGCCCTCGCCGGCCTGGCCGAGGAACGCGTCGACCACCGCTTCAAGGGACTGCCGCCCGACGCCGCGGGCCTCACCGTCGGCGAGTTGGCCGCCCAGCGCCGCAATCTGTTCACGGACGGCTTCACCACCCCCGTCCTCGCCCTCTCCGCCGAGCGCCTCGAGCACAACCTCGCGCTCATGGAGCAGTACGCGACCCGCCACGGCCTCGCCTTCGCCCCGCACGGCAAGACCTCCATGGCGCCGCGGCTCTTCCGGCGCCAGATCGAGCACGGCGCCTGGGGCATCACCGTCGCCGTGCCCCACCAGGTGCGCGTGGCGCGGGAGTTCGGCGTCCAGCGGATCTTCCTGGCCAACGAGCTGGTCGACGCCGCCGCCCTGCGCTGGCTCGCCCAGGAGCTGGCGCACGACCCCGGCTTCCGCTTCATGGCGTACGTCGACTCCGTACGCGGCGTCGAGCTGATGGACGCCGCGCTGCGCGACGCCGGGGCGGGGCGCCCCCTGGACGTGGTCGTCGAGCTGGCCGCGGGTGACGGCGCGCGCACCGGCGCCCGGACCGAGGCCGACTGCGCGGCCGTCGCCGACGCCGTGGCGGCCACCGCGACCCTGCGCCTCGTGGGGGTCGCCGGGTACGAGGGCGAGGTGCCGGACCCCTCGCCCGAGTCGGTGCGCGCCTATCTGCGGCGGCTCGTCGCGCTCGCGGCCGGCTTCGACGCGGCGGGGCGGTTCAAGGCGGGCGGCCTTGACGAGATCACCGTCAGCGCGGGCGGCTCCGCCTGGTTCGACGCGGTCGCCGACGTCTTCGCCGACATCCCCCGGCTCTCCCTGCCCGTCCTGAAGCTGCTGCGCTCCGGCGCCTACGTCTCCCACGACGACGGGCACTACCGCCACCTCACACCCTTCAACCGCGTGCCCGACGAAGGAGCGCTGCACCCCGCCTTCCGGCTGTGGGCCCAGGTCGTGTCGCGCCCTTCGCCGGAGCAGGCCTTCATCAACGCGGGCAAGCGCGACGCGGCGTACGACCTCGACCTGCCCGAGGCCCAGGTTGTCCGGCGGGACGGGGCGGAGCGGCCCGCGACCGGGGTCGAGGTGCACGCCCTGTCCGACCAGCACGGGTGGGTGCGGACCTCCGCCGAAGCCGACCTGGAGGTCGGCGACTGGCTCGGGCTCGGCCTCTCGCACCCCTGCACGTCCTTCGACAAGTGGCAGCTGATCCCTCTGGTCGAGGCGGACGGGACGGTCACGGACTACATCCGCACGTACTTCTGACCCTCCCGGGGGCCCCGGCAGGGCCCAGCCACCCACACCCACCAGAGAGGCACCCCATGGACCTGGTCATCCGCGGCGCGCACGTCGTCGACGGCTCCGGTGACGCCGCGTACACCGCCGACGTGGCGATCGAGGACGGACGGATCACGGAGATCCACCGCGAAGGGGACGCGGGCCCCCGTCCCACGGGGACCCGCGTCCTGGACGCCCAGGGCCTCGCCCTGGCCCCCGGCTTCATCGACATGCACGCCCACAGCGACCTCGCCCTGCTCCGCGACCCGGACCACAGCGCGAAGGCGGCCCAGGGCGTCACCCTGGAAGTCATCGGCCAGGACGGCCTGTCGTACGCACCGGTGGACGACCGCACGCTGGCCGAGGTCCGCCAGGCGATCACCGGCTGGAACGGCGACGGCAGCGACATCGACTTCGACTGGCGCTCGGTCGGCGAGTACCTGGACCGCCTGGACCACGCGCACGGCGGCCGGGGCATCCCGGTCAACGCCGCGTACCTCGTCCCGCAGGGCACGGTCCGGATGTACGCGATGGGCTGGGAGGACCGCGAGGCCACCCCCGCGGAACTGGAGCGGATGAAGGAGCTGGTCGCCCAGGGCATGGAGCAGGGCGCCGTCGGCATGTCGTCCGGGCTGACCTACACCCCCGGCATGTACGCCAAGGACGCCGAACTCACCGAGCTGTGCCGCGTCGTGGCCTCGTACGGCGGCTACTACTGTCCCCACCACCGCAGTTACGGCGCGGGCGCCCTGGAGGCGTACCGCGAGATGGTGGAGCTGACCCGGACCGCCGGCTGCCCGCTGCACCTCGCGCACGCCACCATGAACTTCGGCGTGAACAAGGGCAAGGCCCCGGACCTGCTCGCCCTCCTCGACGAGGCGCTCGACGACGGCGCCGACATCACGCTCGACACCTATCCGTACACGCCGGGCTGTACGACGCTCGTCGCGATGCTGCCGAGCTGGGCGAGCGAGGGCGGGCCCGAGGCGATCCTGTCCCGGCTCCAGGACGACGCGACCGCCGAGCGCATCCGCCACCACATGGAGGTCATCGGCTCCGACGGCTGCCACGGCGTGCCGATCGAGTGGGACACCATCGAGATCTCGGGCGTCTCCGACCCGGGCCTCGCGTCCTGCGTCGGCAAGACCGTCCAGCGCTCGGCCGACATGCGCGGCGAGGAGCCGTGGGTCACCGCCCGGCGGCTGCTGATCGACGACCGCCTCGGCTCGACGATCCTCCAGCACGTGGGGCACGAGGAGAACGTGCGGGCCATCATGCGGCACCCCGTGCACACCGGCGGCAGCGACGGCATCCTCCAGGGCTTCAAGCCGCACCCGCGCGCGTACGGCACGTTCCCGCAGTACCTCGGCAAGTACGTACGCGAGTTGGGGGTGCTGACCCTGGAGGAGTGCGTCGCGCACCTCACCTCGCGGGCCGCGGCACGCCTCCGCCTGCCCGACCGCGGGTCCGTACGCGAGGGCTACCGCGCCGACCTGGTCCTCTTCGACCCCCTGACGGTCGCGGCGGGGTCGACGTTCGACGCGCCGCGCACGCCGCCCGTGGGCATCCCGCACGTCCTGATCGACGGGAAGTTCGTGATCGAGGACGGGCGGCGCACGGACGTCGTCGCGGGACGCGCCGTGCGCCGCGCCGCCTAGCTCACGCGGTACGCGCCACTCAGGCCCGGGTCAGCGGCGGGCGGCCGCCGCCGGCTTGGGCAGGGTGCAGCCCGGCCGGTTCAGGTCGATCTTGTTGCCCGCGCCGACGCACGGGACGATGGTGTACGTCTGCTGGCCGTAGTTGATGCCCTGGCGGACGGTGACCTTGCCGTTCTCGTCGACCTCGCAGGGGTTGTTGTCGGTGCAGCGCTGACCGTCCTCGTTGCCGGTGTTGTTGAGGGCCACGACCTTGCCGGTCTGGTCGTCGATCACCGGCGAACCGGAGGTCCCGCCGATCGTCTGGCACGCGGAGGTGTAGCGGACCGAGTCCTTCCAGGTCCACTGCCCCTCCTTCAGACGGTAGGCGAAGCCGTCGATGTTGCACTTGTACATGCGCTTCCAGTAGCCGGAGGCGACGGTGATGGCCCGGCCCGCCGTCGGCCGCGCGGAGTCGATCTCCAGGGCCTTGATGCCGTAGCGGCTCTCTATGTCGCGGTAGGTGCTGGTGAGTTCGTACAGCGAGACGTCGTTGTCGGTCATCGTGCCGTACGCGATCTTGCTGGCGCGCACGGTGCCCGCGTTGCCGCCACTGGCGTTCAGGAGCGTGAAGCTGCGGCTGGACGCGCGGTTGACGATGACCTGCCCGGGGCCCGGGAAACCGGTCTCCAGACAGTGGCCGTTGGACATCACGAGCGCGCGGTCGGTGGGCTGCGAGCTGGGCACGCGCACGACGGAGCCGGAGCAGTTGCTCAGCGCCACGGTGCCCGCGAAGGTCACGGCCTTCGCCTTCGCCCCGGCCACGGGCTGCGTCCGTACGACCTGCTTGTCGGCCGTCGGCGCCTCGTTGGTGACGGCGGCCGCGGGCAGTGCCGTCGCGCCGAGGAGCAGCGCGGTGAAGACGGCACCGACGAGAGGCTTGTTCATGTGGGGGTCCCCTCTGGAATGACTGCATGACCGGGGGACCAACCGACCCCCCAGTTTTGTCATGCGCATTCTTGAGCCACCCGACCCCTGGGAACAAGGGTGCGCCCCGAAGGGGCGCGGGGCTGTGACATCGTGCGGCTCCGCCGCGGGGCGCGACGAGCCCGAGACGGCCCGCACCCGGGAGAACAGCGGAACCACCCCGGCTCCCACCGTCCGAGGCGCCCCCGCCAGAGATAGGCTCGGGGGCATGCAGGTGATCCAGTCGACCAAGCTCGCCAACGTCTGTTACGAGATCCGGGGCCCCGTGCTCGAGGAGGCGATGCGGCTCGAAGCAGCAGGTCACCGCATCCTCAAGCTCAACACGGGCAACCCCGCGGCCTTCGGCTTCGAGTGCCCGCCGGAGATCCTGGAGGACATCCTCCGCAACGTCGGCGACGCACACGGATACGGCGACGCCAAGGGCCTCCTCGCCGCCCGCCGCGCCGTGGTGATGCACAACCAGACCCTCGGCATCGAGACCGACGTCGAGCACGTCTTCATCGGCAACGGCGTCTCCGAGCTGATCGTGATGGCCATGCAGGGCCTGCTCGACGACGGCGACGAGGTCCTGGTCCCGGCGCCGGACTACCCGCTGTGGACCGCCGCGGTCTCCCTCTCCGGCGGCACCGCCGTGCACTACCGCTGCGACGAGCAGGCGGACTGGATGCCGGACCTCGCCGACGTCGAGCGCAAGATCACCGACCGCACCAAGGCGCTCGTGATCATCAACCCGAACAACCCGACCGGGGCGGTCTACGACGAGGCGATGGTGCGCGGCCTGACCGACATCGCCCGCCGCCACAACCTCCTGGTCTGCTCGGACGAGATCTACGACAAGATCCTCTACGACGGCGCCACGCACACCCCGACCGCCGCCCTCGCCCCCGACCTGCTGACGCTCACCTTCAACGGCATGTCGAAGGCGTACCGCGTGGCCGGGTACCGCGTCGGGTGGATGTCCGTATCGGGCCCGAAAGCCCACGCCTCCTCCTACATCGAGGGCCTGACGATCCTCGCGAACATGCGCCTGTGCGCGAACATGCCGGGGCAGCACGGCGTGGTCGCCGCCCTCAGCGGGCGCCAGACCATCAACGACCTCGTCCTGCCCGGCGGCCGCCTCCTCGAACAGCGGGACACGGCGTACGACCTGCTCACCCAGATCCCCGGCGTGACCTGCGTGAAGCCGAAGGGGTCGCTCTACCTCTTCCCGCGTCTCGACCCGAAGGTCTTCAAGGTCAAGGACGACCGCCGGCTGGTGCTCGACCTGCTGCGCGCCGAGAAGATCATGGTCGTCCACGGCACCGGCTTCAACTGGCCCGAGCCCGACCACTTCCGCATCGTCACCCTGCCCACGGCGAAGGACCTGGCGGAGGCGGTGACCCGGATCGGGTCGTTCCTGGACGGCTACAGCCAGCCCTAGGGCCTGTCCGGTGGGTCGGCGTGGAGCAAGGAGCGGCCACTGGTGCGTGCGATCGCAAGGCGCCGGGATGTCCTCGTAGCGGAGCTACTAGGACATTTCGGCAACGCGGCGAGCGTGCGTTCCAGGCGTCGCGACGCCGCGCCGACCCATCGGACAGGCCCTAGCGCGGCGGGCGGCGGGGCCCGGGCCCGGCCGGCCCGGACCCCGCCCAGGATCGGACTCAACTTTAGACAGAATCTAATTCAAGAGTTAAGCTGGGTGCTCTACAGCTTGGAGACCCATCTCATGTACGAGCCGATCCGCACCAAGTCGGTCCACACGATGGCCGACCCGGGCGACTTCCCGCACCGCAGCCGCGAGGAGGAGCTGGACATCCAGCTCGCCGGGCACCTCGCCGCGCTGCTCGCCGTCACCGACGAGCTGCGCGTCCTCGCCCCCGACCCCGCTCTCGACGCGGCGGCCGAGCGCCTCGCGGCCCAGGTCGCCCGCCTGCGCGGGGGCCGGCCGCCGGTCCGCTCCGCGGTTGCCGCCGCCATCCACGAGCCCCATCTGTCCGCCCTGCACCAGCGCGCCCACGCCCTCGCGGGCCGCGCCCTGGTGGTCGCCGCGTCCCGCGCGGACACCGGGGCGGCGATCCTGGCCGCCCACCGCATGGAGGCCCACGCCCAGGCCACGGAGCTGGTCGGAGCCTGACCTCTCTCCCCACCACCCGCCCGGCCCCGGTCCCGCCCACCCGCCCCCTCCCAGGGGACGGGTGACCGACAACTCGCAAGCCAGGCCTCACCCGGCCGGTCGGGCCCTCACGGGCGGGCGGGTGGGAGACCCCGCCGCGGCAGCGGCGGGGCAGCGGCGGGGCAGCCGACCGACGGACGTGCAAGCCGCCAGGTCGGGGCCACCCCGGCCCGCCGGGGCAGCACGGGTGGGCGGTGGGAAAGGAAGGCGTCAGCCCAGGCGCGCGACCAAGGCGCGGTACTCGTCCCACAGCTCCTTCGGCGTATGGTCACCGAAGGTGTTGAGGTGCTCGGGCACGAGCGCCGCCTCCTCGCGCCAGACCTCCTTGTCCACCGTGAGGAGGAACTCCAGGTCGGCCGCGGGCAGTTCGAGCCCGTCCGTGTCGAGGGACTCGGGCGTCGGCAGCACGCCGATGGGGGTCTCGACGCCCTCGGCGGTGCCCTCCAGGCGGCCCACGATCCACTTCAGGACGCGGCTGTTCTCACCGAAGCCGGGCCACACGAACTTGCCCGCCTCGTTCTTGCGGAACCAGTTCACGTAGTAGATCTTCGGCAGCTTGGACTGGTCCTTGTCCTTGGCCACGTCGACCCAGTGCGCCATGTAGTCGCCCATGTTGTACCCGCAGAAGGGCAGCATGGCGAACGGGTCGCGGCGCAGCTCGCCGACCTTGCCCTCGGCGGCGGCCGTCTTCTCGGAGGCCACGTTCGCGCCGAGGAAGACGCCGTGGTTCCAGTCGAAGGACTCGGTGACCAGCGGCACCGCGGAGGCGCGGCGCCCGCCGAAGAGGATGGCCGAGATCGGCACGCCCTTGGGGTCCTCCCACTCGGGCGCGATGATCGGGCACTGCGCCGCGGGCGTGGTGAAGCGGGCGTTCGGGTGGGCGGCGGGGGTCGCGGACTCCGGCGTCCAGGAGTTGCCCTTCCAGTCCGTCAGGTGCGCCGGGGTGTCCTCGGTCATCCCCTCCCACCACACGTCGCCGTCGTCGGTCAGCGCGACGTTCGTGAAGACGCTGTTGCCCCACAGCGTCTTCATCGCGTTGGCGTTGGTGTGCTCGCCGGTGCCGGGCGCGACGCCGAAGAAGCCGGCCTCGGGGTTGATCGCGTACAGCTGACCGTCCTCGCCGAAGCGCATCCAGGCGATGTCGTCGCCGATGGTCTCGACGGTCCAGCCGGAGATCGTGGGCTCCAGCATGGCGAGGTTCGTCTTGCCGCAGGCGCTCGGGAAGGCCGCGGCGACGTACTTCGAGGCGCCCTGCGGCGGCGTCAGCTTGAGGATCAGCATGTGCTCGGCGAGCCAGCCCTCGTCGCGGGCCATGACCGAGGCGATGCGCAGGGCGTAGCACTTCTTGCCGAGCAGGGCGTTGCCGCCGTAGCCCGAACCGTACGACCAGATCTCGCGCGACTCCGGGAAGTGCGAGATGTACTTCGTGGAGTTGCACGGCCAGGGCACGTCCGCCTGGCCGGGCTCCAGCGGGGCGCCGAGCGTGTGCACGGCCTTGACGAAGAACCCGTCGGAGCCCAGCTCGTCCAGGACCGGCCGGCCCATTCGGGTCATCGTGCGCATGGACACGGCGACGTACGCCGAGTCGGTGATCTCGACGCCGATCGCGGACAGCGGCGAGCCGAGCGGGCCCATGCAGAAGGGCACGACGTACAGGGTCCGGCCGCGCATGGAGCCGCGGAAGATCCCCTTCTCCCCCGCGAAGACGTCCCGCATCTCCGCCGGGTCCTTCCAGTGGTTCGTCGGCCCCGCGTCCTCCTCCTTCTCGGAGCAGATGAAGGTGCGGTCCTCGACGCGCGCGACGTCCGTGGGGTCGGAGGCCGCGTAGTAGGAGTTCGGCCGCTTGATCGGGTCCAGCTTCTTGAAGGTGCCCTTGGCCACCAGCTCCTCGCACAGGCGCTCGTACTCGGCCTCGGAACCGTCGCACCAGACCACGCTGTCCGGCTGGGTCAGTTCGGCGATCTCGTTCACCCAGGAGATGAGCCCCTGGTGGTCGGTGGGGAGGGTGCCCGCGGGCTGCGAGGAATGCGAGGACTGCGAAGACTGCGAAGAGAGGGGAGCCGCGATATCGCGCGCCACGATTGCTCCTATACGAGGGGTTTTGAGTTGGGGGCCCCGTGGGGGCTGCGACCCGGACGCTTCACTGCATTTCGATCTTCTGGCGCTCATCCGGTGCCGACCGCACTCATTTGATCATCCGTCCCGGTTGCGCATCTGTCCAGAGGGCTTCACACGTGAGCGGCGTGAGCATGGCCACTTGTATGATGGGATTCCGCCGCTTTGATACGTAACTTACGGTTCCGTAGGTACGATGCGGCGCATGACCGCTCACGTCCCCGACGCGATCACGAGTTCCGCCGCAGGTGACCCCGGTTCCGCGGGCCCCGCAGGCGAGGTCGCCGCCGCAGTCCTCGAGCCCGTCGCCGCGGCCGTGCGGCCGGTGAAGCCCAAGCTGCGCGGCTGGCTGCACGCCGGAATGTTCCCCGCGGTGCTGGTGTCCGGCCTCTTCCTGACCGCGCTCGCCGACTCCACCCGCGGCCGTGTCGCCTGCGGGATCTATGTCCTGACGGCCTGTCTCCTGTTCGGCGTCAGCGCGCTCTACCACCGGGGTGACTGGACACCCCGCGTGGACCGCGTCCTGCGCCGCCTCGACCACGCCAACATCTTCCTGATCATCGCGGGCACGTACACCCCGCTGACCATGCTCCTGCTGCCCGGCGCCAAGGGCCAGTGGCTGCTGTGGGGCATCTGGGCCGCGGCCGCCGCGGGCATCGTGTTCCGCGTCTTCTGGGTCGGCGCCCCGCGCTGGCTCTACACGCCCTGCTATCTGGCGATGGGCTGGGCCGCCGTCTTCTTCCTGCCCGACTTCCTGCGCGCGGGCGGGATCGCCGTCCTCGTCCTGGTCGTCGTCGGCGGCCTGCTCTACAGCGCGGGCGGTGTGGTCTACGGCTTCAAGCGCCCGAACCCCTCCCCGCGCTGGTTCGGCTTCCACGAGGTCTTCCACTCCTTCACCCTCGCCGCCTTCGCCGTCCACTACGTGGGCATCTCCCTGGTGGCGTACCAGCACGCCTGACGCGCCACGGGGGCGGACGCGCCCCGGGCTCCCTCCGGGGGCCGCGGCCCCGGCCGCGGCCCCTTTCACGTGCGCCGCGCCCGACAAGGCCGCCATGACGGCCGCCGCACGCACCCCGCCACCCGCCGCCACGCCGTGCCTGCGGGAGCGGAAGAAGCTGGCGACGCGCCTCGCCATCCGCACCGCCACCTACCGCCTCATCCGCGAGCAGGGGTACGACGCGACGACGGTGGAGCAGATCGCGGAAGCCGCCGAGGTGTCCCCCTCTACGGTCTTCCGCTACTTCCCCACCCAGGAGGACATCGTCCTCACCGACGAGCACGACCCGCTGATCGAGGACGACCTGCGCGCCCGGCCCGCGGACGAGCCGGTCCTCGACTCGCTGCGGTACGCGCTGCACCGGGCGGTCGGCATCGGCTTCGGCGAGGGGCCGGAGGTCTCCCGGCCGCGCGCCCGGCTGCCGGCCGAGGTGCCCGCCGTGCGCGCCCGGATGATGCGGACCTGGTGGACCGCGCCCTGACCACGTTGGCCAAGGGCCTCACGAGCTGACATCCCGAGGCCGCCGCCGGACGCCCCGTGCCATCCTGACCCCATGAACGGTCCGGAGATCCTCATCGACTTCGCCCCCGGTCTCGCCGTGTTCGTCGCGCACGGGCGCAGGGGCCGCCCCACCCCGGCCGTCACCGACGGCGTCTCCTCGCTCGGGCACGTCGTGGAGTCGCTCGGGGTGCCGCTCACCGAGGTCGGGGCCCTGGTCGTGGACGGGCGCGAGGTGCCCGCAGGACACGTGCCCGCGGCGGGCCAGCACGTCGAGGTGCGGGCCGTGCCGCGCCCGCAGCGCCTCGCGCGAGACCCCGGGGAGCCGCTGCGGTTCCTGCTCGACGTGCATCTGGGCACACTGGCCCGCCGGTTGCGGCTGCTCGGCGTGGACACGGCGTACGAGAGCACCGACATCGGCGACCCGGCGCTCGCCGCGCGGTCCGCCGCCGAGCGGCGCGTCCTGCTCAGCCGGGACCGGGGGCTGCTGCGCCGCCGCGAGCTGTGGGCGGGCGCGTACGTCTACAGCGACCGGCCCGACGACCAGCTGCGGGACGTCCTGCACCGCTTCGCTCCGCGCCTGGCCCCCTGGACGCGCTGCACCGCGTGCAACGGCACGCTGCGCGCGGCCCGCAAGGAGGACGTGGCGGAGCGTCTGGAGGGCGGCACGCGCGGGACGTACGACGTGTTCGCCCAGTGTCCGGCGTGCGGGCGGGTGTACTGGTGCGGCGCCCACCACGAGCGGCTCGACGCCGTGGTGCGGTGGGCCCTGGAGGAGACGAAGGGGCTCCCGGCCCCCGGCTGAGCCGGGCGGAAGCCGTGCCCCGGCACGGAAGAACCGGGGCTCGAAAGGCCGCCGCCTCTCGAACCCCGGTTCTCCCGTCACTCGGTGCCCCGCCGCTCAGCGGCGGTGCGGGCTAGTTGCCCCAGGTGCCCTGGTTCACGGCGCAGTTCCAGCCGTTGCCGCGGACCTGGAACTTCACCTTGTAGCTGTTCTTGTTCAGCAGGCGGGTGCGGACCTGGACGCCCAGCTTGGCCTTGCCGCTGAAGGACTTGTCGTAGACGGTGATGGACTTCGACGTCTTGTGGGTGATCTTGCCGCCCTTGGGGGTGGCCCGGCCGAAGCGGATGTTCTTGACGTTGGTGACGGTGAACTTCACCTTCGAGAACTTCTTGTTGCTCTTGTTCTTGATGCCGAAGTACAGGCCGTTGCCCGTCACCCAGCCGCCACGGCCGATGTAGAAGCGGGACGTGTAGACGATGTCGATCGGGCAGCCGGCGCTGGTCGCAGCTGCGAACGGCGCGGCGCTGCTCGGCTTGTCTGCGGACGCGGAGCGCTGGGTGGCGTCACCCGACGCGGAGGCGGTGCCGGCGAGGCCGAGCTGGGCGGCGGTGATGAGCCCGGCCGTGCCCAGGGCTGCTGCGGTCGTACGCGTCATGCGGTTCACTGCGGTGAGTACCTCTCCCCCGGTGCCCCTGCTGGGGCCAACTGACAGAACGATGCCAAACATTCACAGCGGCTCCTTACGCCACTGCGACGCCCGTATTGGTATCACGCCGATGGTCACACAAGGAGCACAAGGTGCCCGCCCGGCCGCGGCCGTGACAGAAGCAGGACAATCGGCAGGCATCCCGGGGAGCTGATTCACCGTCCGGGGCCGGCCGGCGGCGCAGCGCAGCGCTCCTGCTCGGCGCCCGCGCGCAGCGACCCGGCCCAACGATCCGGCCCGGCGCTCCCGCTCAGCGCAGCGCGCCCAGGGCCGCCGCCAGCTCGGCCGGGTCCGTCGTCGGCCGGTCGCACACGAAGTCCCGGCACACGTACGCCGTCTCCCGGTCCGTCACCGGGGCGCGGCCCGCGAGCAGCGGCAGCTCCCCGTCCGCGGGGCCGACCGCCACCGCGGCGCCCGGCGCGGTGCCGAGCAGCGCGACCCGGTGCATCGGGCCGTCCACCGCCCCCACCACGGCGACCTCGCGCGGCCCGTCGAGCGCGGCCTCGGCGACGGCGAGGCCGTGCCCGATGAACCGCGGCGCGCGCGGCGCGAGGGCCTTGACCACGCCGAGGGCCCGCTCGGCCGCGCGCCGGTGCGGTGCGGCGCCGGTGTGCGCGGCGTAGGTGAGCAGCGCCCCGGCGGCGGCGGTCCAGCCGGAGGGCGCCGCGTTGTCGGTGGGGTCCTGCGGGCGCCGGATGAGGCGCTCGGCGTCGGCCGCGGTGTCGTACAGGGCGCCCGTCTCGTCGTCGGTGAACTGCGCCAGGACGTGGTCGAGGAGCAGGCCCGCGAACTCCAGCCACACCCCCTCGCCGGTCACCGCCGCGAGCGCGAGGAAGCCCTCGGCGACGTCGGCGTAGTCCTCCAGGACACCGGCGTTGGCACCGGCGCGGCCGTCCTTGGAGGTGCGGGCGAGCCGGGCCCTGTCGTCCATGTGGAGGCGCACGAGCAGATCGCCCGCGCCGACGGCGGCGGCCACCAGGTCGGGCCGGTCGAAGTAGGCGCCGGTCTCGGCGAGCGCGGCGACGGCCAGGCCGTTCCAGGCGGCGACCACCTTGTCGTCCCGGCCGGGGGCGGGGCGCAGGGCACGGGCCGCGAGGAGGCGCTCGCGCACGGAGGCCACCCGCTCGGCGTCGGCGACCACGCCGTCGCGCTGCGGCAGTTGGAGGACGGACGCGCCCTCCTCGAACGTGCCCTCATCGGTGACGCCGAAGTAGGCGGCGGCCAGCTCGGCGTCCGCGTCGCCGAGGACCTCGCGCAGCTGCTCGGGGGTCCAGACGTAGTACGCGCCCTCCACGGAGCGGCCGCTGGCGTCGGCGCTGTCGGCGTCCAGCGCGGAGGCGAAGCCGCCCTCGTTCGTGCGCAGCTCGCGGACCATGAAGTCGGCGGTCTCCAGGGCCACCCTGCGGGCCAGTTCGGAGCCGGTGGCGCGCCACAGGTGGGCGTAGGCGCGGCACAGCAGGGCGTTGTCGTACAGCATCTTCTCGAAGTGCGGCACGACCCATTCGCGGTCCACCGAGTAGCGGGCGAAGCCGCCGCCGAGCTGGTCGTAGATGCCGCCGCGCGCCATGCGCTCGCAGGTGTCGGCGGCCATCTGGAGGGCGCCTTCCGCGCCGGTGCGGGCGTGGTGGCGCAGCAGGAACTCGATGACCATGGACGGCGGGAACTTGGGCGCGCCGCCGAAGCCGCCGTGCCGCTCGTCGTAGTCGCGGGTGAGGCCGAGCAGCGCCTTGGCGAGGTCGTCCTCGCCCGGCCCGCGGTCGTCGCCGAGGGCCAGTTGACGCTCCGACAGATCCTTGACGATCTTCGACGCGACCTCGGCGACCTCCTCGCGCCGGTCCTCCCACGCCCGTCGTACGCCGTCGAGGACCTGCGGGAAGGACGGCATGCCGTGGCGCGGCTCGGGCGGGAAGTAGGTGCCGAAGTAGAAGGGCTCGGCGTCGGGGGTGAGGAAGACGGTCATGGGCCAGCCGCCCTGGCCCGTGGCGGCCTGCACGGCTTCCATGTAGACGGCGTCGACGTCGGGGCGCTCCTCGCGGTCCACCTTGACGTTCACGAAGTTCTCGTTCATCAGCGCGGCCGTCGCGCCGTCCTCGAAGGATTCGTGCGCCATGACATGACACCAGTGGCAGCTCGCGTACCCGACGGACAGCAGCACGGGGACGCCGCGCTCGCGGGCGGCGGCGAACGCGTCGGCCGACCACGGCCACCAGTCGACGGGGTTCTCGGCGTGCTGGAGGAGGTAGGGGGACGTCTCGTGGGCCAGTCGGTTCGCCATGACCCCATCCTCGCGCACGCGGCGCCCGATCCGCGCTCTCCCTCGCGTCCGTCGCGCGTTCGCAGGACACTGACACGTACATGTAGAGGCGATGGGGTACGTGCACCCGTGCAGGGCGGGGCGCGCGGACACGTGCCACGCGAGGGCAGGCGGGCACGGGCACGCGCGAGGGCGGTGTCACGTGCTCCTCTTTGAGGGGGACCACATGCGGGACAGCCACCGGGCCGAAGCCGAGCGCCTGTTGGCACGGGCGGTCGAGGAAGAGGTCCGGCGCACCGGCGGCCGCACCGACGGGAACGTACTCCTGTCGCGGGCACGGGCCTCCCTCGACGCCATGGAGCAGACGGCGGCGGAGGAGTACGAGGCGTACACGCGGGCCCTGGACGAGTCCGCGGCCGGGCAGCTGACGTTCGGTCAGCGGTACGCCAAGGAGGCGGCGGGGACGCCCCTGCTCGTGGTGGCGGTCGCCGCCGTGGCCGCGTGCGTGGCCGATCTGGCGCTCGGCACGGGCGGCGGCACGGCGCTCGGCGCGGGCGGCGTGGTCGCGGTCGCCGGGTTCGCCGCGACCGTGGCGAAGGTGACGGCGTCCCACGTCCCCGCGGCGCAGCGGCACGCGGGCACGGTCCACCAGCCCGGCGGGCCCGAGCAGCTGCGGCTCCAGTGGCTGACGGCGCTGGAGGTGCGGGGCATCAGGCCGTTCCTCGACCAGCAGCGGGTGCTCACGGCGGCGACGGCGGGCGGCGTCGGCGGTACGCGCCCGGGGCAGCAGAAGCGGGCGCCCCAGCTGCGCGGCGCCGACAAGAGCGCGGCCGCGCGGAGACGTACCGTACTGGAGCAGTCGTTCGCCCAGCTCCCGCAGCCGCAGGGCGAGTTCGCGGGCCGCAGGGCCGAGCTGGGGCGGATCGCGCAGTGGGTGCACGCGGCCCGGGCCAGCACCCAGACCAAGCCGACCGTGGTGGTCCTTCACGGCGCGCCGGGGTCGGGCCGCTCCTCGCTCGCGGTGCGGGCCGCGCACGACGTGAAGGACCAGTTCCGCGGGGCCTGCGTGGTGGACCTGCGCGGCGAGAGCCCGGACACGCCGCCGCTGTCCACGCGCGACGCGCTCCTGCACCTGCTCAACCGGCTCGGCGCCCCGCGCGAACAGCTCCTCTTCCGCGAGCGCTCGACGCAGGAACAGCAGGTCAAACGGCTCAGCGAGGTGTACCACCAGCACCTCACCGGGCTTGAGGTCGTCATCGTCCTGGACGACGCGAGCGACCCCGAGCAGGTGCGCACGCTGGTGCCCGAGCGCTCCGACAGCCTCGTCCTCGTCACCGCGCGGGAGCCCCTCGACCTGCCCGCCGACCTGCCCGCGTGGGTGCACGAGATCGCGGTGGAGGCGCTGGACGACGCCGGGGCCGAGCAGCTCATCCGGCAGGTAGCGCAGGACCTGCCGGAGCCGTACGACGCCCAGTCCCTTGACCTGCTGCGGGAGCTGTGCGCAGGGCTGCCGCTCGCGCTGCGCGTGGCGGGCTCCGCGCTCGGTCCGCGCACGCCCGAGGCGCTCGTCGCCGACCTCGGCGCGTACGGGCCCGTCGAGCCGGTCGAGCGCACCCTGTGGCTGCGCTACGCCGACCAGGCCGAGCCCGCGCGCCGCTTGCTGCGGCGCCTGGCGCTCGCCGGGCGGGCCTCGCTCGGCACCGCGGCGGCGGCCGCGCTGCTCGGCGCCGACGAGCAGGAGGCGGCCCGGCAGCTCACCGCGCTGTGCCGGGCGGGCCTCCTCGACCAGGTGCGCGCCAGCCGCTACCGGCTGCACGACAGCGTCCGCTCCTTCGCCCAGGCCCGGCTCGCCGACGAGGAGGATCCCGCCGAGCGCGGCGCCGCGCAGGAACGTCTCATCGTCAGCTACGGCGAGCTGGCCGACGCCGTGATCCGCCTCGTCGACGGCAAGACGTCCACGCGCGCGGACCACTTCGGGCAGCACGGCTTCACCTCACTGGACGCGGCGCTTCGCTGGCTCGACGACGAGTCGAGCTTCATCACCGCGGCCCTGCGGCACGCCGAGGGCGTCGAGCCCCGGGCCGTGCTCGGCCTGCTCGGCGCGCTGTGCGACTACTGCCTGCTGCGCGGCGACCTCTACCGCCTGGGCGAGATCAGCGAGCTGGCGCAGGCGGTCGACCAGGGTCTGCTCGGCAGGAACGTGAAGTGGCGCACCGGCATCGCGGCCCGTCACCTGGGTGAGCTGGACCAGGCCAGGTCCACCCTCGCCTCCGTCGTGGACCTCTACTTCGAGGCCCACCAGGACGCGGGCGCGGCCCGTGCCCTCGGCTCCCTCGGCATCACCCTGCACCACCAGGGCAACCTCACCGAGGCCGCCGCCCGGCTCCGCGAGGCCCTGGACCTCCAGGTCGCGGACGAGCTGGCGGGCGACCGGGCCTGGACCCTGCACGCGCTCGCCGCCGTGGAACGGGACCGCTCCCGCCTTTCCGAGGCCCAGGAGATGCTGCTCACGGCCCTCGACCTGCACCGCGAGAGCGAGTCCGTGCACGGCGAGGCCTGGACGCACTTCCAGCTCGGACAGGTGTGCCTGCGCATGGGCGACGTACCGCGCGCGGAGAGCGAACTGCGCCAGGCGCTCGATCTGTACGGGCGCACGCGGGACGCGCGCGGCGAGGCCTGGGCGCTCACCCAGATCGCCCGCGCCCGGCTCGTGGCGGGCGACCCGTCCCCCGCGGTCGACGGCCTGCGCCAGGCGGTCTCCCGGCACCGCGACAACGAGGACGCGCGCGGCGAGGCCTGGTCCCTGTACTACCTGGGCCAGGCCCTGGAGGAGACCGGCGTCCTCGACCAGGCGGTACGGGAACTTGAGCGGGCCCGCACCATGTTCTCCCGCATGCGGGACGTCTACGGCCTGGCCTGCGCACGCCACCACTCGGCCCGCGTCACCCGCGACCAGCGCGCCGCCCAGACCGGCTCGCTGCGCAACTCCGGCTTCGCCCGGCAGCTCCTGGTGGACGCGCGGGCCGACTTCCAGCGTATCGGCGTCGCCCACGGCGAGGGCTGGACGTGCCTCGAACTCGCCGTCATCGACGCGGGCAACGCCCGTACGCAGGCGGCCCTCGCCCTGTGCGACGACGCCATCTCCCTCTTCGCCTCGTACGGCGACCGGCGCGGCGAGGACTGGGCGCACTTCCTGCGCGCCACGCTCCTGCCGTACGCGTCCCCCGGCGGCTGGGACATCGGTGTCGCCGTCGCCCAGGAGGAGCTGGCCCAGCTCGCCCGCGCCGCGCATCCGCTGCGGGACGCCAAGCTCGACGGCTACACGGAGGCCTACGAGCTGTTCCTGGAGCGGAAGGCGGAGCTGGAGGCCGGCTGGCAGGGGTGGCGGCTCGGCATGACGCCCGACCGGCACGCCAGGGAGATCATGGGTGTTTCGGTGACGCGCCCTCAGTAAGCGCGCGATAGTGGGGAGTTGAGCGGCCGGGCCGGCGAAGGGGGGTGGGCGCGTGGGCGGCTGGGTGCCGGACGCGCGCGGGCCGTTCGCCGGGCCGCGGCACGAGGAGGACCTGCCCGCGCCGGTGCGCGACTTCCTGCGGCGGCCCTGGGGGCCCGCGCTCCTTGAGCTGTACGGCCCCGAGCCGCGGCGCACGGCGGCGTTCGCGGCCCGCTTCGCCCGCTTCGGCCGGGACGCGGCGACGCGGTGGCGGTCCGATACCGTCTGGCTCGCGGTGGGGCCGACCGACGTGGCGGCGCCGGAGAGGCTGCTGCTGCGGCTGCTCGAACAGACCCTCAAGGAGGACTGGCCGTACGACGATCCGGCGCACGGTCTTTCCGCCTTCCGGGTGGCCGAGCCCGAGCTGCTGCCCGCGGCGCTGACCGTGCTGTGCCGGGCCCGCCTCGCGCTGCGGCGGTGGACGGTGGTGCTCGACGGGGTGCCCGACGGCGAGCCGGGAGACGCGCTGCTCCTCCTGGCCGGACAGCTCGTCCTGGACACGCCGTCCCGCGTCGTCGCCGTGTCGCACCGCCCGCACGCCGAGGCCGGGCCGGGCTGGTCCCGGAGCGAGGTGGAGGCGGCCGCCCCCGACGTACCGGGCAGGCCGCTCGGGCCCCTGGCGCTGAAGCTGCTCGCCGCCGTCACGTCCTGGGAGGGCGACGAGTTCGAGGCGACGGTGGCCGGCGCGCTCTGCGCGGACGTGCCGATGACGGCCCGGCAGCGCGACGCGGCGCTGCGGGAGCTGACCGCCCACGGACAGCTCCAGCAGACGCGGCCCGCCTGGTACCGGTGCGCCGGCGGTCGCACCCCATACGGGAGCGCGGCCAAGGACCGGGCGCTCGCCCGCGCCGTGCTCGACGGCACGGCGGACCCACGCCAAGGAGCCGACGCGTACATCGATCTGGCGGTACGGCTCCTGCGCCGGGGCGCCCCGGAGGGCCCGGCCCTCCTGGACCGCCTGGAACCCCTGCTGATCACCGAGCAGGGCATCTTCCGGCTCCTGCGGGCCAAGCAGACCCTGTGGCGCGCGACCGGCGGCTGGAAGCCCCTGTGCGTCACGGCAGCCGTGGCCGTCCGGGAGACGGGCGCGCCCCGGCAGGCCCTGGACACGCTGGAGCGGCTCAGCGCCCCACGTGCTGTCAGGGAAATCGCCGTCACCATGCGCTACTTGGGGGAGCTGCCCTTCGCCATGGGCGCCCTCGACGCCCTTGAGGTGTCCGCCCCCGGGCCGCGCCCCGCTCCGGACGGCTGGCTCCTGCACACGCGGGCGGCGATCCAGTGCGACCAGGGGCGCCTGAAGGGCGCGGACCGGCTCCTGCGGCGGGCCGTGGAGGCACACCAGGTGCGCGGGGACGTGCGCGGCGAGGCCTGGGCCGTGCACCACTACGGCCGCCTGCGGCTGCTGCGCGGCGACGTGGAGGAGGCCCGCAAGGTCCTGGAGGACGCCCGGAACAGGTTCACCGGGCTCGGCGACGTCCAAGGCGTGGCCTGGACCGGCACCGAGCTGGGCAAGGCGGCCCTGGTGCGCGACGACTTCCTGGCGGCCGTCGAGAGCCTGACCGAGGCCCGGGGGGCGCACCACGCGAACGGGGACGTGCGGGGCAGGTCGTGGGCGGAGCTGTATCTGGGGGTGGCTCACGCGGTCTCGGGCGATCCCGCCGAGGCCGAGCGCTGCCTCCAGCACGCACGTGCCGGACTGTCGGACCTCCCGGACCTGCTGGGGGAGGCGTGGGCCGACCACTATCTCGGCCTTCTGCCGAGGGAGAGCCTCACCGCGTCCCCGGACAGAGACGGCTCGCTCCTGTCGGCCCTGTCGGACTTCCGGCGGGCGGACTGCCCCCACGGAGCGGCGTGGACACTCCTGGAGCAGGCGCTGCTGCACCCGCGCAGCCGCAGGAACCTCAAGTGGCTGGCACTCAACGGCCCACGCGTCACCGCTCTGGAGCTGTTCGAGACCATCGACGACCCCTCAGGCCTGCGCTGGACCGACGGACGGACACCGGCCGGCCCCATCCCCCTCACCGCCCGCCTCACCCTCCCCGAACCCGGCACGGACTTCGACCACGCCGCCCTGTCCCCCGCCGCCCACGCGCGCGTCCGCCTCACACTGCTCGACGACCGCTCCACCGCCGGGAGCGCGTCCCGGATCGCCCTGCGGATACAGCCCGGCCCCGAGCACCCCTGGTCCGGCGGGAGCACCGCCGCGCTGCCCTGGCTCACCGTCCGCGCCACCCCGCTCACCGGCGCCGACGTCGAGCCCGCGCACGCGGTGACGCTGCGGCCCTCGCCCCGCGAGGCGGACGCCGCCGAGTTCCTGTTCACGCCCCGCCGCGCGGGCCGGCACCGGCTGCTGTTCACCGTCGAGCACCTGGAGACGGCGACCGTGCTCCAGGAGGTCGAGACGTACATCGACGTCGTCGAGGGCGACGGCGAGGACCCCCGCTCCGGCCGGGCGCCCGAAGCCCTGCGGAGGTCCTGAGCCCCATGGCCCACGACCTGCCCGCCCGCGTCGTCCAGGACCCGAGCCACGGCTACACCCGGCTGCCCCGGCACGTCATCCGCCACCCCGACCTCGTCGTCGGCTTCGACGCGCGGCGCGAGGACGAGCCCATGCGGGCCCGGATGTACGGGCCCGCCGTGCCGTCGCTCAGCGGCTCCGAGCACACGGTGACGCTGCGGGTGCGGCCCGGCGAGGTACGGGCCGTGGCGGCACGCCTGCGGCAGGTGTGGAAGGACGAGTTCGTGGCGCTGCGGCCGGTGGGCGCGGACGGGCTCCCGCGCGGCGCGCCCTTCCCGTACGCGAGCCGCGTCGACCTCACCGGCGAACCCCGGCCCGAGCTGCGCGCCGCGCTCGGCCGGCTCGCCCTGAACGGCGCGCAGCTGCTCTTCGACGTGCTCCTCGGCGGCGAGGACGAGTCCCTGAAGCTGTTCCGCGGCTTCCTCGCGGACGCGCTGGGCCGCGAGGCGCCGCTGCGCGTCCGCTTCCACTCCGACCTGTTCCTGCCGTGGCCCATGCTGTGCCTGCCGGCCGCCCCCGAAGAGCGCGATCCGCCCCTGGAGGAGGTGTTCGCCCGGTTCCTCGGCTACCGGCACCAGATCGAGCAGACCGGCGGCGACGCCTACGCGCGCGTGGCCGACGACCGCGACCCGCCGCCCCGCGCGGCCCCCGCCGTGAGCCTCAACCACGACACGGCCGTGGACGCGGCGGGCCTGACCCGGGCCGCCGAGGTCGCGGCCGCGCTCGCGGCGGGCGGCGACCTGGTGGAGCGCACCACCCGGCAGGAGCTGGAGCACGCCCTGGGCGACCGGCTCCTCGACGAGCAGCTGATGTACTTCTGGTGCCACGGCCACTTCACCGCCTCCGGCGACGAGGCCCCGTACCTCGTCCTGAAGCTGACCGACCAGCTCGCCATCGACGGCTACACGCTGCGCGCCCACCGCCCGCCGTCGCGCGCCTGCGTGCCCTTCCGCCCCTTCGTGCTGCTCAACGCCTGCTACGCGGGGCTGCCCGGCAACGCCGACCTGGCCTATCTCGGCCGGGCCCTGTTCGACGCGGGCGCGTGCGGGGTGCTCGGGCCGCAGATCGAGATGCCGCAGCGGTTCGCCGCCGAGTACGCGCTCGCGTTCGTCACCCGCTACCTGGCGGGCGAGGAGACCGCGGGCGCGATAGCCCACGCCCTGACCCGGCACTTCGCCGACACCTGGCACAACCCGCTGGGCCTCGCGTACGCGCTGCACAGCGGCATGGACAGCAGGCTGGAGCGGACCGCGTGACGGCGCCCGGCGGCGGGGCCGAGGGGATGCGCGTCGTCGACCTCGACGAGCGCGGCTGGCCGCTGCGGGCCACGCGCGACGGGCCGCGGCCCGTGCCGCCGCCCGGGCTCCTCGACCATTTCGCGGCACGGCTCACCCCGCCGTCGTGGGCGACGGACGTCGTCGTGTACGTGCACGGGTGGCAGACCTCGCCCACGTCGTCCCGGCAGGCCGTGGACGAACTGCTCGGCCTGGCGGGACGACAGCTCGCACGCAGGCCGGAGCTGTACCCGCGGCTCGCCGGGACGGCCGGGATGGCCGGGGCGCGGCCCGGCGGGGCCGCGGGGCGGGGGTTCGCGCCCTGGCCGGTGCTGATCCGCTGGCCGTCCCGGTCATGGCCGTCCCTCGGCGGCTACCGCCGCGTCCGCGACCGCGCGCACGCCATGAGCACCGAGGGGCACGCGGCCGGCGTCATCGGGCAGTTGCTCGGCTATCTGGACGCCCAGCGCGGCGACCCGCGCGCGGCGCCGGTCCTGGCCGGGCGGGGCGGGCAGTACCTGCACCTCGTCGGGCACTCCTTCGGCTGCCGCTTCCTCTGCGAGGCGGTGCAGTGGGCGGCCGGGCCCCCGGGCGGCACGCTCGGCTGGAGCACGCCCGCGCCGCGGGGGCGGCCGTTCACCGTGGACTCGATGCTGCTGTTCCAGATGGCCGCGCCGCGCGACGCCTTCGCCGAGACGTTCACGGAGCTTGCCGGGGCGCCGCTGCGCGGCCCGGTCGTGGCGACGTACGCGCAGGGCGACCGGGCCACCGGCTTCTGGCACCTGCGGGCCGAGAAGCGGACGGGCATCGGGCACGCGGGCATCGGCACGGCGCCCGCGCCCGTCTCCGGCGTCCGGATGCGCGGGACGGGCGACGCCTATCCGCACGCCGCCCTCGACCACCGCTTCGTCAGCGTCGACGCGAGCCATGTGTTCGTGCGCGGGCGCGGCCCGGCGGGCGCGCACTCCGACCATCTGCGCCCGGAGTCCGCGCACCTGCTGCTGTCACTGGCGGACCACTCGCGCTGACCCCGCCGGACGGCTCCGCGGGGTCAGCCCCGCTCGGACCTCGCCTGGGACTTCGCCCCGGCGTCGGCCGGCTCCCCGGAACGGGACGCCGCGTCGGCGCCCGGCTCCGGGGACTCCTTGAAGTCGACCTTGCTCATGTGCCGGTTCATGGACTTCATCAGCCGCCACACGGCAAGGGCCATCACCGCGAAGACGATGAAACCGAGGACACCGGGAGTCACCTTGTTCTCGTCCACCTCCTTGGCGAGGGGGACGAGATGCGTCATTGCCAGGCTTGCGCTCATTTAGGCATTGTCGCGGATGCCCGCGAAGAGGTCGTCCTCGGGGAGGGAGGTATCGACGAGAGACTTCGCCAGCTCGTACTCCTCCGTGGGCCAGACCTCCTTCTGGACGTCCATCGGGACCCGGAACCAGCCGCCGTCGGGGTCGATCTGCGTGGCGTGCGCGATCAGCGCCTTGTCGCGGATCTCATAGAACTCCGCGCACGGCACGTGCGTGGTGAGCGTGCGCTCGACCCGCTCGAACTCGTCCCAGCGCTTCAGCCACTCGCCGTACGGCGACTCCAGGCCGCGGTCCAGCATCGCCTGGTGCAGGGCCTCGGTGCGGGGGCGGTTGAAGCCCTGGTTGTAGTAGAGCTTCTGCGGCTGGAAGACCGGGCCGAACTCGCCCTCCGGGTACTTCTCGCCGTCCGCCGCGCCCTCGAAGGCCACCATCGAGATCTTGTGGGTCATGATGTGGTCGGGGTGCGGATACCCGCCGTTCTCGTCGTACGTGGTGATGACCTGCGGGCGGAACGAGCGGATCTGCTTCACCAGCTCGCCCGCCGCCTTGTCCACGTCCTCCAGGGCGAAGCAGCCCTCCGGCAGCGGCGGCAGCGGGTCGCCCTCGGGCAGGCCCGAGTCCACGAAGCCCAGCCACTCCTGCTTGACGCCGAGGATCTCGCGGGCCTCGTCCATCTCCTTCTTGCGGACCTCGTGGATGTGCTCCTGGATGTAGGTGTCGCCCTGGAGCTTGGGGTTGAGGATGTCGCCGCGCTCGCCGCCCGTGCACGTCACGACGAGCACGTCCACCCCCTCGGACACGTACTTGGCCATGGTGGCCGCGCCCTTGCTCGACTCGTCGTCGGGGTGGGCGTGAACGGCCATCAGTCGAAGCTGCTCAGTCAAGACTCGATCCTCGATGAATTTGGGCGCCCTCGGTCATCCACTGCAATGGGCGGCTTCTATAGTGACGGAATCGGGGGGTGGAAAATTCCGGCACCCCTGTCCAGTGTCCAGTGGAGGACGAGCATGACCGCGGTCAGCGGCCCTGACACGAGCGGCACCGCTCCCCGGCCCCCGGAGGGCCGCTACGGCGCCTCCCGCACCGCCGACCAGCGCGCCGACCGCAAGCTCAAGGCCGTGGGCGCGGTGCTCGGTGTCCTGCTGCTCGCCGTCGTCGGCTGGTTCGGCTACGACTCCCTCGCGGGTACGAAGATCAACGCCGAGATCATCAAGTGGGACGCCGTCTCCGCCAAGGCCGTCGAAGTCCACCTGGAAGTGCGCAAGGACGCCGGCGCGAAGGGTTACTGCACGCTGCGCGCGCAGGCCGAGAGCGGGGCCGAGGTGGGCCGCGCGGACTTCCGCTTCGACCAGGAGCAGGACCGCGTCGACAAGACGGTCACCCTGCGCACCACGGAACAGGCCACGAGCGCGTCCCTGGTCTCCTGCCACACGGACTGAGAAAGACCCTGCCGCACGCAGCCCGCTTTCCCCTGGGGGCAGGCCGGTGTGAGCGGGTGGGAAGACCCCGCCGGCAGGGCCTCGGCGTGCGGGTGGCGGGGACCAAAACAGGGCAGCTACCTGCGCTGACGTGTCTCTGACGCCATATGTCCTCCCCCTGGGGCACCGAAATTGTTAGGCTCGTGGTTTCGCCCACCCATAAGGGAACATCCTTCTGGGTAGGGCGATGCTTTGTATTCAAGGACCTACGAGGAGCACCTGTGACCCAGACCAGCGAGAACGTCACCTGGCTGACCCAGGAGGCGTACGACAAGCTCAAGGAAGAGCTTGAGTACCTGTCTGGTCCCGCGCGCACCGAGATCGCAGCCAAGATCGCGGCAGCACGCGAGGAGGGCGACCTGCGCGAGAACGGCGGGTACCACGCGGCCAAGGAGGAGCAGGGCAAGCAAGAGCTCCGCGTCCGCCAGCTGACGCAGCTCCTGGAGCACGCCAAGGTGGGCGAGGCGCCCGCCGAGTCCGGTGTCGTCGCCCCCGGCATGGTGGTCACGATCGCCTTCGACGGCGACGAGGACGACACCGTGACCTTCCTGCTGGCCTCCCGGGAATACGCGAGCAGCGACATCGAGACGTACTCGCCGCAGTCCCCGCTCGGCTCCGGCGTGAGCGGCAAGAAGATCGGCGAGGACGCGCAGTACGAGCTGCCGAACGGCAAGCTCGCCTCGGTCAAGATCCTGGAGGCCAAGCCCTACCAGGGCTGAGCCCGCCCCGGCCCCCGAAGCCCCCGGCACGCGCCGCGCGCCGGGGGCTTCGCCGTGCCCCCGGCGCGCGGCGTCAGGACGTCGCCGTGCGGTACTTGCGGACCGCGAGCGTGCGGAAGATCAGGATGATCAGGATCGAGTAGAGCACCGAGGCCCACACGGGGTGCTGCATGGGCCAGGCGTCGGACTGGGACACTCCGGGGTTGCCGAAGAGCTGGCGGCAGGCCTGGACGGTGGCGCTGAAGGGATTCCACTCGGCGAGGTGCCGCAGGAAGGCGGGCATGTTGCCGGAGTCCACGAACGCGTTCGAGATGAAGGTGACCGGGAACAGCCAGATCAGCCCGCCGGACGTGGCCGCCTCCGGGGTGCGGACCGACAGGCCGATCAGGGCGCCGATCCAGGTGAACGCGTACCCGGACAGGAGCAGCAGGCCGAAGGCGGCGAGCGCCTTGGGGACGCCCTCGTGGATCCGCCAGCCGACGAGGACCGCGACCACGGCGAGGACGAGCAGGGTCAGGGCGGTCTGCACCAGGTCGGCGATGGTGCGCCCGGTGAGGACGGCGCCGCGTGCCATGGGCAGCGAGCGGAACCGGTCGATCAGGCCCTTGTGCATGTCCTCGGCGATGCCCGCGCCCGCTCCGGCGGTGGCGAAGGTGACGGTCTGGGCGAAGATGCCCGCCATCAGGAAGTTGCGGTACTCCTCGGCACTGGTGCTAGTGCCGATCTTCATGGATCCGCCGAAGACATAGCTGAACAGGACGACGAACATCACCGGCTGGATCAGGCCGAACAGAATGATCTCGGGGATCCGGCTCATCCGGATCAGATTCCGCTTGGCGACGACGAGGGAGTCGCGGACGGACGCGCTCACGCCGCCCGCGGGCCTGGCGGCGGGTGCGGTGTCGCTGAGGGCGCTCACTTGTCGGCCTCCTTCCTGCGCTGGTCCTTGCCGCCCGCCCTGGTCTTCCCGGGGGCGGCGTCCGGGCCGTTCTCCTCCTCGACCTCGGCGATGTGGCCGGTCAGGGAGATGAAGACGTCGTCGAGGGTGGGGCGGCGCAGGCCGATGTCGTCGATCTCGATGCCGCGTGCGTCGAGGTCGCGGATGACCTCGGCGAGCAGCTTGGCGCCGCCGGTGACGGGCACGGTCAGCTTGCGCGTGTGCTGGTCGACGGCGGTCTCACCCTTGCCGAAGCCGGTGAGGATCTCCTGGGCGACGGGGATGTGGTCCCGCTCGTGCACGACGACCTCGACGCGCTCGCCGCCGGTCTGGGCCTTGAGCTGGTCGGAGGTGCCGCGGGCGATGACCCGGCCGTGGTCGATGACGCAGATGTCGTGCGCCAGGTGGTCGGCCTCCTCCAGATACTGCGTGGTCAGAAGCAGGGTCGTGCCGCCCGCGACCAGCTCCTGGATGACCTCCCACAGGGCCTGGCGGTTGCGCGGGTCGAGGCCGGTCGTCGGCTCGTCCATGAACATCACCGGCGGGGAGACGACGAGGGCCGCGGCGAGGTCGAGGCGGCGGCGCATGCCGCCCGAATACGTCTTGGAGGGGCGGTCGGCGGCGTCGCTCAGATTGAAGCGCTCGAGCAACTCGCCCGCCCGGGCCTTGGCCTGCTTGGTCGGCATCTGATAGAGCTGTCCGACCATCTGGAGATTCTCGCGGCCCGTCAAGTACTCGTCGACGGCGGCGAATTGACCGGAGAGTCCGATCGAACGCCGCACCTCGTTCGGATGCTTCAGTACGTCGATTCCGGCGACTACCGCGCGGCCGCTGTCGGGGGTCAGCAGGGTGGTCAGACAGCGGACGGCTGTCGTCTTTCCCGCGCCGTTCGGCCCGAGGAGGCCGAGCACGGTGCCTTCCGGGACATCCAGATCGACGCCGTCCAGAGCCCTTACGTCGCCGAAGGTCTTCACCAGACCTTCGGCGTAGATGGCGCCTGGCATAGGGAACTCCCATAGTTTGGGTCGGTACCTGGCGAAAAGCCTAGATTCGCCGGGCTACGCTCGCCCGGCGGCCAGTGGAGTAGGTCACACCGTAACGCGATACATCGCGTTTTCTCAACCGGTTCCGGAAGGCCTGTGGAAAACCCGGGAGTCCGCTCAGTCCAGGGCCGGATAGCCCGCGTCCCGCAGCACCTCACGCACCTCGGCGCAGTGCTCCGGCCCCTTCGTTTCCAGGTGCAGCTCCACCTCGACCTCGGTCAGCCCGAGCCGGGGATCGGTGCGGACGTGGCTCACGTCGAGCACGTTGGCGTCCACCACGGACAGCGCGCCGAGCAGCGAGGCCAGCGCCCCGGGACGGTCCGGCAGCCGCAGCCGAAGCGACAGGTAGCGGCCCGCCGCCGCCATGCCGTGGCGCAGGATGCGCTGCATCAGGAGCGGGTCCACGTTGCCGCCGGACAGCAGCGCGACGACGGGCCCCTCGAAGGCGCGCGGGTCGCTCAGGAGCGCCGCGACCGGGCTCGCGCCCGCCGGCTCGACAACCATCTTGGCCCGCTCCAGGCACAGCAGCAGGGCGCTGGAGAGGGCGTCCTCGGAGACGGTGACGACGTCGTCGACGAGTTCCTCGACGAGCCGGAACGGCACGTCGCCGGGGCGGCCCACCTTGATGCCGTCCGCCATGGTCACCGGGTTGTCGATCGACACGGGCCGGCCCGCGGCCAGCGAGGGCGGGTACGCGGCGGAGCCCGCCGCCTGCACGCCCACGATCCGTACGTCGGGACGCAGCGCCTTGACGGCCACGGCCATGCCCGCGGCGAGCCCGCCGCCGCCCACGCCGATCAGCAGCGTACGCAGCTCCGGGCACTGCTCCAGGACCTCCAGGCCCACGGTGCCCTGACCGGCGACGATGTCCGGGTGGTCGAAGGGGTGGATGAAGACGGCGCCGGTGGTACGCGCGTACTCCTGCGCGGCGGCCAGCGTCTCGTCGACGACCTGGCCCTCCATGCGCACCTCCGCGCCGTAGTCGCGGGTCGCCGCGACCTTGGGCAGCGGGGCGCCGACCGGCATGAACACCGTCGAGCGCACCCCGAGCAGGGCGGAGGCGAGCGCGACGCCCTGGGCGTGGTTGCCCGCGCTGGCCGCGACGACGCCCGCCGCGCGCTCCTCGGGCAGCAGCCCGGCGATGCGCACATAGGCGCCGCGCAGCTTGAAGGAGCCGGTCCGCTGGAGGTTCTCGCACTTCAGGTGGACGGGAGCGCCGACGAGCCCGGACAGGTACCTGCTGCCCTCCATGGGCGTCACCCGGGCGATGCCCCCCAGCATCTTCTGGGCGCCGCGCACGTCGTCCAGGGTCACGGCCGGCAAGGAGCGTGTCGTGCGGTAGCTCATGACGGCAGTCTCGCAGTTCACGCCAGTCTCCTCCCGGTCCGCCCAAGCCGCGAGACGGGTTTGCGCAGCGCCGGTACGGGTAGCGCCCGGACCCCGTACCCTGTCCCCCAACCCACCACCCTTCCCATGAAGTGAGCCCACGGCCATGCCCACAACTCCGGACATGACGACCGCCAGCGATCCCGGCCTCCTCGACACGCTCCAGCACCAGGTAGCGGTGTTCGCGCGGCGTGCCGAGCAGACCCGTCTGGGCGGCGTAGGACAGGTCCGCAACTCCATGGACCGAGCCGCGTACCTCCTGCTCAACCGTCTCGACAAGGAAGGCCCGATGGGCGTCAAGGCGCTCGCGGCGAGCATGGGCATCGACTCCTCCACGGTGACCCGCCAGGTCGCCCCGCTCGTCGACACCGGCCTGGTCAAGCGCACCTCGCACCCCGAGGACGGGCGTGCGGTGGTGCTCCAGCTGTCGCCGCGCGGCCAGTCGCGCCTGGACGACGTGCGCTCCTCGCGCCGTGAGCTGATGGCCGAGCTGACGGAGGACTGGACGCCCGAGGAGCGCGCCGGCTTCACCGCGCTGCTCACCCGCTTCAACACCGCGCTCTCCGCGCGGCAGAACGCCCACGTGGTGTCCGACGCGGCGGCACAGGCCGAATCCTGAGCCCGGGGCCGCGGTTCGCCGACTGCCGCGGCCCCTGCCCTCGTACGGGAGCGCTGACGAGCGCGGCCCGCGCGGTCCTCGCACCGCACGGCCCGTACGAGGGCGTGGCTCATGACGACCCGTTCCACCCCCAGGTGCCCGAGCGCGTGGTTCCGCTCGTGCCGGGCTCTTGACCTGGGCACCGTGCCTGGCCTCAGATGAACCGAGTCCCCCTTTGCCGGACGGCGGGAGGCGCGGTGCGAGAGCGGCAGGCCGCCCAACAGGCCCGCCGCGCCCGGGAGTTCCAGGCGTTCGTCGCGGGCGCGGCAGGGCGTCTTCTGCATGCCGCCACGCTGCTCACCGGCGAGCCGCCGGACGCCAACCCGCGCGCGCGGACGCTGCTCACCCGCGCGCTCGCCGCGACGTACGCCTCCTGGGACCGCATGCGCGGCGAGGATCCCTACGACCGCACCCGTACGTACGTGGCCGTGCACTACGCGCGCGGTGCCTGGTGGCGCTACCGCGGCCACGGCGGGCTGCTCACCCGGCTTTCCGCCCTGGAGCGGCTCGTCCTCGTACTGCGTCTCTACGAAGGTGTCGCCGAGGAGCAGACGGCGGCGCTGCTCGGGCTGCCGCCGGAGCGCGTGCGGGCCGTGTGCGCCCGTGCCGTGGCGACGGTCCTGCACCCGCCCCGCGGCCCCGCTCCCGCCACGCCGCCCGCCCTGGGGGAGGCCGCCCCGTCATGAGCCGGCAGGAGCGCCGCGAGGCGGCGGCACGCCAGCTCCTGGACGCGGGCGCGCCCGCGTCCGTGCCGCCCGACCTGCACGGGGACGCGGTGCGGCGCGGCGCGCGTGCCCTCAGGCGCCGCACGGCCGCGCGGCGCCTGCTGTGGCTGCTGCTGCTCGCGGCGGCCGTGGTGTTCGCCGTGTGGGCCGCGACGGCGCAGCCGTGGGTGGAGCCGCCGTCCAGGACGACGCCGCCGCTGACGCGCTGGTAGCCCGTGAGCGGCGGCGCGGGCCGTCCTGCCGACCGGACTAGCCCAGGGCCTGCTTGAGGTCCGCGAGGAGGTCGTCGACGGCCTCGATGCCCACCGAGAGGCGCACCAGGTCGGCCGGGACCTCCAGGGCCGAGCCCGCCACGGAGGCGTGCGTCATGCGGCCCGGGTGCTCGATGAGGGACTCCACGCCGCCCAGGGACTCGCCGAGCGTGAACAGGCGGGCCCGGTTGCAGACCTCCACGGCCGCTTCCTCGCCGCCCTCGACCTGGAAGGACACCATGCCGCCGAACGCCTTCATCTGCTTGGCGGCGATCTCGTGGCCCGGGTGCGAGTCGAGGCCCGGGTAGAAGACGTTGGTCACGCGCGCGTGGCTGGTCAGCATCTCGGCGACGCGGGTCGCGTTCTCGCTGTGCCGGTCCATGCGGACGGCGAGCGTCTTGACGCCGCGCAGCACCAGCCAGGAGTCGAAGGGCCCGGCGACCGCGCCCATCGCGTTCTGGTGGTAGGCCAGCTCCTCGCCCAGGGCCTCGTCGTCGACGATCAGGGCGCCGCCCACGACGTCCGAGTGGCCGCCCATGTACTTCGTCATCGAGTGGACGACGACGTCGGCGCCGAGGGCGAGCGGCTGCTGGAGGTAGGGGCTGGCGAACGTGTTGTCCACGACCAGGCGGGCGCCCGCCTCGTGGGCGATCCGCGCGACCGCGGCGATGTCCGTGATGCCGAGCAGCGGGTTGGACGGGGTCTCGACCCAGACGGCCTTCGTCTTGGGCGTGAGGGCCGCTCGTACGGACGCCGGGTCCGAGGTGTCCGCGACGGACCACTCCACGCCCCACCGGGCGACGACCTTCGCGAAGAGGCGGAACGTACCGCCGTACGCGTCGTTGGGGATGACCACGTGGTCGCCGGGGGCGAGCAGCGTACGCAGCAGGCAGTCCTCGGCGGCGAGGCCGGATGCGAAGGCGAGGCCGCGGCGGCCCCCCTCCAGGGCGGCGAGGTTCTCCTCGAGCGCGGTACGGGTGGGGTTGGCGCTGCGGCTGTACTCGTAGCCGCCGCGCAGACCGCCGACTCCGTCCTGCTTGTACGTGGACACCTGGTAGATGGGCGGGACGACGGCGCCCGTGAGCGGGTCGGCGGTGTTGCCCGCGTGGATGGCTACGGTCTCGAAGCTCTGGCTGCTGTGCGAGTCACTCATGCGGCCTGAGCGTAATGCGAGGCGGCGGCCAGGACCGGGCGGGGCGGTCACCCCGAGCCGTTCGGCCTGCGCGGACGGTCAGGTTGGCCAATTGTCACAGGCGTCTGGTTCGCTTGGAGGCATGGAGATTCTCTGGGTCCTGATGGCAGTGGTCATGATCGGGGCGGTCCTCGGGCCGATCCTGCTGCGCAGGCGCGCCGGAATCCGCCAGGTGCACCCCGGCGCCCCGGACGCCGCGGACCCGGCGAACTACGGCTTCGCGCGCCAGGAGGACCTGGACATCCGCATGCCGGGCCCCGACCCCGACCTGGTCGAGGTGCTCGACCTCGTGCAGCGCACGCAGGACTGGCGCGGCGCGTCCCAGCTGCTCGCCGGGACGGAGGTGCACGGGGAGCGGCGCTGGCAGCGCGTGCAGGCCTTCGCGGGCGCCGCGTCCCTGGAGCTGCGGCAGCGGCCCGGCGGGGTCAGCGACACCCCGGGCGGCCAGTGGCTGCGGGTGTGGCGCGCGGAGGCCGAGAAGGACGCGGGCGGCGCGGCCGTGCACGCGGAGTTCCTGGTGCAGCAGGCCTGGCGCACGTCGACGCCCGGGACGGATGAGTTCCGCATCATCCTGGAGGAGGCCAAGGCGGCCTGCGGCCAGGCGGCGCTGCTCTCCCCCGGCGACCCCGTTCCATACGTCATCGAGCTGTCGATCGCCCGCGGACTCGGCTACGAGCGCGCGGAGTTCGAGCAGCTGTGGCTGAAGATCCTGGACCGCGCGCCCGCGCACATGGGGGCGCATCTGGCGGCGCTGCACTACTGGTGCGAGAAGTGGCACGGCTCCCGCGCGGAGGCCTATTCCTTCGCCGAGGCCGCGGCGGCCCGCGCGCCCCGGGGCTCGCTGCTCTCCGCGCTCCCCCTCTTCGCGGTGTACGAGCACCTCCCCGAGGTCAACATGGTGCGGGGGTTCTACCAGAGCGAGGTCGTGACCAAGGCCGTCGAGGGCGCCCACTTCGCGGTCCACTCGGCCCGCCCCGACGACCCGATGCTGGCCCACGTCCGGCATCTGCTGGTGTTCTTCCTGGTCCGCGGCGAGCGCTGGGGCGAGGCGATGCACCAGCTGGTGCACGTCGACGGCCACGTGGGGGCGCTGCCCTGGACGCTGTCCGGGGACCCCGCGGCGGACTACGCGGTGTACCGCGCGCTCGCGGTGGGGGGCTACGAGGCCAACGGCGGCAGCCCGGCCACGCTGCCCCACTAGGCCTGGCCCCCGGGCAGCCGAGGAATTCCCGGCCGTCCCCAGGCGTTGACCAGCAAGCCGACACCTGCTCCAGGAGGACCCGATGATCTTCGGCCGCACCCCCGTGCTCCCGACTCCCGAGGAGGCCCTGAAGGGCCGCGAGACCCCCGAGTTCGAGGTCCCCTCCCGTCACACCGTCCTCGGCACCGCCCTCCAGGGCCCGTATCCCGAGGGCCTTGAGGTGGCGGACTTCGGGCTGGGCTGCTTCTGGGGCGCGGAGCGCAAGTTCTGGCGGACGCCGGGCGTCTGGACGACCCTGGTGGGCTACCAGGGCGGGTACACGAAGAACCCGTCCTATGACGAGGTCTGCTCCGGCCTGACCGGCCACACCGAGGTGGTCCGCGTCGTCTTCGACCCCTCCAAGGTCACGTACGCCGAGCTGCTGAAGGTCTTCTGGGAGTCGCACAACCCGACGCAGGGTTTCCGCCAGGGCAATGACGTGGGCACGCAGTACCGCTCGGCGGTCTACACCCACTCCCCCGTCCAGGAGGAGACGGCCGTCGCGTCCCGCGAGGCCTATCAGCAGGTCCTCACGGCCGCCGGTCTCGGTGAGATCACCACGACGGTGCTTCCCGCCGAGGACCGTGCCTTCTGGCCCGCCGAGCCGTACCACCAGCAGTACCTGGACAAGAACCCCGACGGGTACTGCGGCATCGGCGGCACCGGCGTCGAGCTGAGCAGCCCCTCCGAGACGAACTGGGGCCGTGCCTGCCCCACGGGCATCGCCCCGGCGCCGGAAGCCGCGCAGTAGCCCATGCCCTTCGCCCACGCCGCCGACGGCACCGCGCTCGCGTACGAGGTGCGCGGATCCGGTGAGCCGCTGCTCCTGCTGAGCGGGCAGTCCAACAGCCGGCGGTGGTGGGACCCCGTCGTGGCGGACTTCGCCGCCGCGTTCACCGTGGTGACGCCGGACTGGCGCGGCACCGGCGAGAGCGGCCGGCCGGACACCGACTCGTACAGCACGCGCGGGTTCGCCGACGACGTGGCGGCGGTGCTCGCGGACGCCGGGATCGAGCGGGCGCACGTGTACGGCACGTCGATGGGCGGCCGGGTCGCGCAGTGGCTCGCCGCCGACCGGCCGCACCTCGTGGACCGGCTCGTCCTGGGGTGTACGTCACCGGGGGCCCCGCACGGCGTGGAGCGGGGGCCCGAGGTGCGGCGGGCGCTCGCGCAGCCGGACCAGGAGGCGGCGGCGCGCGCCCTGCGGGAGCTGATGTACACACCCGCGTGGCTGGCCGCCCGGGAGGCGGAGGGGCGCACGGAGTTCGCCACCCTCGGCGACCCGTCGATGCCCGCCCACGCCCGGCGGCGTCATCTGCGGGCCAGCGCACGGCACGACGCGTGGGACGCGCTGCCGCAGATCAAGGCGCCGACGCTCGTGGTGCACGGCAGCGACGACGCCTTCAACCCCGCGGCCAACGCCCCGCTGCTCGCGGAGCGCGTCGCCGACGCCCGGCTGAGCTGGATCCCGGGCGCCCGGCACGCGTACTTCGAGGAGTTCGCGGACGTGGCCACGCCCTTGGTCCTCGCGTTCCTGCGCGGCCGGTGACGCGAGGGGCGGCCCGGGTACGAGCCGCCCCCCCCGGGGTCACGCGTCCCCGGATCCGTACGGCTTGGTGATGATCTCCAGCTTGTGGCCGTCGGGGTCGTCCCAGTAGACCCCGCGGCCGCCGTCGTTCGTGTTGATCTCGTTCTTCCGCGTGTGGTACGGGTCCGCCCAGTAGGTCAGGCCCCGCTCCTTGATGCGGCCGAAGATCTCGTCGAACTCCGCCTCCGAGACCAGGAACGCGTAGTGCTGCGGCACGACCGGGCCGCCGTCGCCCTCGTAGTAGTCGAGCGTGACGCCGTTGGGGATCTCCACGGGGATGAACGGGCCGTACTGGGGGCCGACTTCGAGCCCCAGGATGTCGGCGAGGAACTGCGCGGACGCCGTCTTGTCCTCGGCTTGGACGATGGTGTGGTTCAGCTCGATGCTCATCGTGCGGACCTCCTCCGGTGCCCGGCCGGGCCGCCTCGGCCCCGGCTCTCACGTCTGTCGTGCTGACACCCGGAACGCTACGGCCGGACCGCCGTCACCGGCATCCGTCACCGGCCCCGCCGTCGCTGCGCCATGCGTCCTAGTCCTCCGGAACCAGAGGGCCCTCGCCGTGAGAAGCCGGCCGCAAGCGGCACCATCCAGTCCGTCCGGCGTTTGAGGACGAGGCGCGAAGCGCCGACAAGGCGGTCCAAGGGCACGACCCAGTCAGATCGTGGCCGCGTCGATCACGAAGCGGTAGCGGACATCGCTCCTGAGGATCCGCTCGTAGGCCTCGTTGATCTGGTCGGCGCCGATCAGCTCGATCTCCGCGCCCAGGCCGTGCGCGGCGCAGAAGTCCAGCATCTCCTGGGTCTCGGCGATGCCGCCGATGGCCGAGCCCGCGAGGGTCTTGCGCTGGAGCATGAGCGAGAAGACGTTGAGGGACACGGGCTCCTCGGGGGCGCCCACGTTCACCAGGGCGCCGTCGGTCTTCAGCAGGCCCAGGTACTTGTCGAAGGGCAGCGGCGCCGACACCGTGGAGACGATCAGGTCGAAGGTGCCCGCGAGCTGCTCGAACGTGGCGTCGTCGCCGGTCGCGTAGTAGTGCTCGGCGCCGAGCCGGAGCCCGTCGTCCTTCTTGCGCAGGGTCTGCGAGAGGACGGTGACCTCGGCGCCCATGGCGTGCGCGATCTTCACGGCCATGTGGCCGAGGCCGCCGAGCCCGACGATCGCGACCTTCTTGCCGGGGCCCGCGTTCCAGTGCGCGAGCGGGGAGTACGTGGTGATGCCCGCGCACAGCAGCGGCGCGGCCACGTCCAGGGAGAGGCCGTCGGGGATGCGCAGCGTGAAGGCCTCGTCGACGACGATCTGCCGGGCGTAGCCGCCGTAGGTGGGCTCGCCGTTCCTGTCGAGCGCGTTGTACGTCTGGATGTTGCCCTGCGCGCAGTACTGCTCCAGGCCCGCGCGGCAGGAGTCGCACTCGCGGCAGGAGTCGACCATGCAGCCGACGCCGACCCGGTCGCCCACCGCGAACTTGGTGACGCCGGGGCCGACCTCCGCGACGACGCCCGCGATCTCGTGGCCCGGGACCATCGGGAAGATGCCCTCGCCCCAGCCGTCACGGGCCTGGTGAATGTCGGAGTGACAGATTCCGGCGTACTTGATGTCGATCAGTACGTCGTGCTCGCCGACGGGGCGGCGCGGGACGGTGGTGCGCTCCAGGGGCGCGGAGGCCGCGGGGGCGGCGAAGGCGGGGACGTCACGGGTCCCGGGGGTCCCGGTGGTGGTCTGGGGGGCTGTCTGTGCGGTCATGCTGTCGAGCCTGGCAGCGGCGGACGCGGTCACCCAGACCTCCGCTGAGCCTACGCACGGTGTGCGTACCACTGCTGGTATCAGGCTCGGGAGCGTACGCACAGCCGAGCCCCGGAATACTGGAAGGCATGGACGTGAACGCCGCCGCCCCCGAGGGCCTCGACCGCCGGGCCGAGCTGAGCGAGTTCCTGCGCACCCGCAGGGCCCGGCTCCAGCCGCAGGACGTCGGTCTGCCGAGCTACGGCAGGCACCGGCGGGTCCCGGGCCTGCGCCGCGAGGAGCTGGCCCAGCTCGCGGGCGTCTCGGTGGCGTACTACACGCGCCTGGAGCAGGGCAACGGACGCAACGTCTCGGCGGAGGTCCTCGACTCCGTCGCACGCGCCCTGCGGCTGAGCAGCGCGGAGCACGCGCACCTCACGCACCTCGCGAAGCCCACGGCGCACAGGAAGAGGCGGGCCGCGCCGACGCAGACGCTGCGGCCCGCGGTGCAGCAGCTGCTCGACGCGATGGAGACCGTCCCCGCGTACGTCGGCGGGCGCCGCTCCGACATCCTCGGCTGGAACCGCATGGCGACCGCCGTGTTCGGCGACTGGGGCGCGCTGCCGCGCGAGCGGCGGAACTGGGCCCGGCTCGTCTTCCTCGACGCGGACATGCGGGAACTGTTCGCGGACACATGGGACCAGAAGGCCTCCGACATGGTCAGCTTCCTGCGGATGGACGCGGGCTGCTATCCGAACGACCCGCAGCTCTCGGCGCTCGTCGGGGAGCTGTCCGTGAAGAGCGACACGTTCCGGCGGCTGTGGGCGGCGCACGACGTGCGGGAGAAGGGGCACGGGGTCAAGCAGCTGCGGCATCCGCTGGTCGGGGAGCTGACCCTGTCGTACGAGACGATGCGGCTCGCCGACGACGCGGAGCAGTCCCTGGTCACGTACCACGCCGAGCCCGGCTCCCCCTCCGCCGAGGCGCTCCGCCTCCTCGCCAGCTGGAGCGCGCAGTCCCCGGCGGGGGTGCGCTGACGCGGCCGCCGCCGGGGCCCGGGCCCGGGCCCGTCAGGGCTGGTACGGCGGGGCCGCGCCCCAGTTCCAGACGGGGACCGGCTGGTCGGCGGGGCGGGTCGCGTCGGGTCCCGAGAAGTAGACGGCCAGGCGCGTGCCCCACTCCAGATACGCCACGAACGCCGAGCGGAACTCCGCGTCGGCCGGCAGGCCCGCCTCGTCCGCCGCGTCCTGCATGAGGTTCACCCAGCGGCGCCGCTGCGGCTCGGTGATGCCCTTGCCGAAGTGCTTGGCGACCATGTGGGCGTGCGCGCCCGAGCCGTCGGGCCCGCCGTGGGCGCGGGAGTACGCCGACGGGCCGCCGAAGACCTCGGCGAGCCACTGCGCGACGTGTGCCGCGTGCTCGGGCGCGAGGCCCGCGAAGACCGGGGCGAGGAGGTCGTCCGCGAGGACCTTCTCGTAGAAGATCTCGGTGAGCCGGCCGAAGCTCTCCGCGCCGCCCGCCCACGCGTACAGCGTCGGCGTGGAGGCGCCGGAGCCGCGCACCGAGGTCGGCGTGTAGTGCCGCATCTCCTCGATGTTCTCGACGTACGGGCGGATGTACGCGAAGAAGTCCTCGAAGTGCTCCGACGACCTGAAGCCTTCCAGGTGGTCCTTCGTGGAGGTCCAGGTGATGCGCAGGATGAAGTGCTCGAAATCCTCCTCGCAGCGCGCGAGTTCGTAGTCGACGCACTGCGGCGCCGCGGCCAGCGGCACGGCTGCGTGCGTGTACGCGGACAGGAATTCGGCGGCGCGCTCGGCGGGCACGCGGTAGCGGATGTATTCGACGGTGTGGGCGGGGCTCGCGCTCATGGCGTGTCGGCTTCCTCTTCCGGGACGTCAAGGGCGGCGGCCGCGCCCCAGTCCCAGAGGGCCTGGAGCACCGGACCCAGCTCCCTGCCGTGCGGGGTGAGTCGATAGGTGACGGTGGGCGGCCAGCCGGGCGTGCGGGTACGCCGGACCACTCCGGCCTCGGTGAGCTGTGCCAGCCGCTCCGCAAGTACTTTGTCGGACAACTCGGGGAGCGCGGCGGCGAGTTCGCTGTACGCGTACACGTCACCCGCGAGCAGCTCGCGCACCACCAGGGTGGTCCAGCGGCCCCGCAGCGCCGCGAGCGTGACCTCGACGGGGCAGCCGGGGCTCGGTGCCGTGACCCGGGCACGCGGGTCGTCCGGAAGTCCTGGCCGGCCCCCGCGGACGCCCTGACCTGCCTGACTTACCGTTCGGTGAGCCACGAGGGCGCCTCCTACCGTTGCGTACATGACGAAGCCGAGCACCCCCATCCTGCCCCCGGGCCCTCTGCCGACGCGCGCCGAGGACGTGCCCGCCGCGTTCGCCGCGCGCTTCAACAGCGGCGACCCGGACGCGGTCCGCGCCCTGTACGAGCCGAGGGCCGCGTTCGTACCGGAGTCCGGCGTGCCGGTGCGCGGGGACGCCGCGATCGCCGCGCAGAACGCCCCGTTCCTGGCCCTCGGGCTGCCCCTCTCCGTCCGCACCCGGCAGGTGCACATCGCTGGTGACGGCGATATCGCGCTGCTCGTCGTGGACTGGGAGATCGGCGGCGAGGTGCGCGCGACGGCCACGGACGTAGCACGACGCGGCGCCGACGGATACTGGCGATATGTGATCGACAGTCCGTTCGGCGCCGCGCCTCAAGCGACTAGCGAGGAGTAACTAATTCACGTACTCGACGGCCGGGTTCACTTCCCGTAGTACGCGTTGTAGATCGACAGCGTCGACTTGTTGCCCTTCTTGTCGCTGACCTTGGCGTGGAAGGAGATGCCCTTGCCCGCGGCCGGGTTCTTCACCGAGATCTTGCCGTTCTTGACCTCGACGGGCTTCCAGTTGCTGCCGTAGTCGTAGCTGACCCAGACCGTCAGGGACTTGAGGTTGGCCCCGGCGGCCGCGCCCTGCACCGTCACCGGCACGGACTGCTTCTTGTCCGCGGGCGCCCGGCTGTCGAGGCCGACGGCCGCGTTGAAGCGCACGGTGGACACGGGCAGCTTGGTGACGGCCGTGGTCTTCTTCGAGCGGAACGTGAAGCTCGCGTCGATCCGCGTGGAGGCCGCGGCCACGGCCACGCTGCGCTTGACGGACGTCGACAGCTGGTACTGCGCCTCGCCCGCGGGCACCTTGAAGGCCTCACCGGTCAGCGGGTCGGTGTTCTCACCGAGCTGCGTGCCGTTGTGCTTCAGGGTGGTCTTCACCGAGGTGTAGCGGGAGCTGCCCGCGTGCGTCTGGCCGTCGGCGAACAGCGGCAGGGTGCCCGCGATCTCGTTGCCCTTGCGCGTGACACCGAACTCGCCGCCGACGCGCGGCCCGAAGACGGCCGTGTTGAACTTCTTCTCGTACGTCTTGCCCGCCGTGAAGGTCTGCGGCGCGCCGAGCGAGTAGCCGGCGTCGATGATCGGCCAGCCGTCGTCACCCACGCCCCCGTGCTGCTCGAAGTCCAGGCTCCACTTGACCTTGTCGGCCGTGGACACGTACAGGGTGCGCGTGCTCGGCGCCTTCTGCGGCACGCCGATCGCGACGCTCAGGTCGCTGCCGGGCAGGTAGCCGTACGCCGAGACCGCGGCCTTCTTGCCGCTCGACGAGGCGCCGAGGCCGACCTTCAGGGTCGCGAGGTCGGACTCCTTGTAGTGCTTGGAGTAGCCGGTGGCGAACTTCTTGACCTTGCCGCCCGACACGGCGGCGTACTCGGTCTTCTCGCCCTTGGTCCAGCGCGCGTCCCAGCTCTGGTGCAGCGAGTTGTCGGTGACGGACGGGCCGAGGTGCGCGGTGCGGAAGCCCGCGTACGAGTCGAGGATCCAGCCCGCGCCGTAGTCGACGGCGGTGTTCCTGATGTTGTACAGCGGCAGCGCGATCTCGGACTTCGCGTCGGCCGCGGGCACCGTGACGTCGACGGGCTTCGCCTTGCCGGCGTCCACCGTCACCGTGGTGTTCTTGGTGACGTCCAGCTTCGGCTGGACGACCCAGTCGATGCCCTTGGCGGCGTCCTGCGGGTCGACGAAGACGCTGCTGTCCAGGACGTAGGTGCCCTTGGGCACGCGCACCTTGGCGGTGCCCGACGGGTCGTGGACGGGGAAGTCCTGCTCCACGCCGAGCCCGGCGGTGCCGTACAGGGACGAGCTGTAGGCCGTGGCGGCCTGGCCGTCGCGGCCGACGTGCTTCACCGTCACGTCGTACGACTCGACCTCGCGGTTCACCGCGGCGGCCGTGCGCACGGAATGGCCGCCGCCGCTCGCGGTCACGTACGCGGAGTACGAGCCGTCGAGGGTGCCGCCCAGCTTGGTGTCGCTGGTCAGGTCGACCGACGCGGTGCCGCCCGCGGGGACGGTGACCTTCTTGGCGCCGAGCTTGAAGAACCCGGTGGGCGCCGGGTTGCCCTTGGGGTCGGCCGTCTTCAGGGACAGGTCGAGGGTGACCGCGCCGCTGCCGAGGTTCCGGTACGTGACCTTCTTGGCGACGGGCTTGTCGTCGGTGTGCGGCCACGCCTGGGTGCCGAAGCTCACCGACACCGGGTCGGCGATCACGGACTGCTTGATGGCGTTGTCCACGGCGATCCGGCCCGAGCCCTGCTGGAACGGCGTGTACTTGCCGGGCTTGGTGGACGCGGTGAGCGCGCCCTTCAGCTCGGCGTACTTCCAGCTCGGGTGCTGCTGCTTGAGCAGCGCGGCGGCGCCCGCGGCGTGCGGCGTCGCCATGGAGGTGCCGGAGATCGTCAGATAGCCCTCCGGCTTCTGCCCGACCTCCTTCTCGATCTCGCTGCCCGGGGCCGCGGCCGCCGTGATGTCCACACCCGGGGCGGTGACGTCGGGCTTGATGGCGCCGTCGCCGACGCGCGGGCCCTGGCTGGAGAACTCCGCCAGCTTGTCCTTGTCGTCGACCGCGCCGACCGTCAGGGCCGCGTCCGCGCTGCCCGGCGAGCCGACCGACGCGGGCGCCCCGTCGTTGCCCGCCGCGATCGCGAAGAGGATGCCCTTGTCCTCGGAGACCTTGTTGACCGCGGCCTCCAGCGGGTCCACGCCGGGCGTGTCGCCGCCGCCGAGGCTGAGGTTCACCACGTCGGCGCCCTCGGCGGCCGCCCACTCGATGCCCGCGATGATCCCGGAGTCGTCGCCGGAGCCCTCGTCGCCGAGGACCTTGCCGTTGAGGACCTTCGCGCCCGGGGCGACGCCCTTGTAGGCGCTGTTCTTCGTGCCGGTGCCGGCGGCGATGGACGCGACGTGCGTGCCGTGGCCGACGCGGTCCTTGCTGTCGGGCGACGGAGTGAAGTTCTTCTCCCCGACGACCTGTTCCTTGAGGTCGGGGTGGGTGGCGTCCACACCGGTGTCCAGGACGGCGATCTTCACACCCTTGCCGTCGTACCCGGCCTGCCAGGCCTTGGGGGCGCCGATCTGCTTGACGCTCTTGTCCAGGCTCGCCCGGCGGGTGCCGTCGAGCCAGACGCGGCTGATGCCGGACGCGGTGGTGCGGGCCGCGCCGCGCTCCGCGGTGAGCGCTTCCCAGAGCTTCGCGGCGTCGCGCTTCGGGGTCTGCACGGCGTCGGCGTTGAGCGTCTTCAGGGAGTGGCGGAGCTTGGTGCCGCCCGCGTCCCTGACGTCGGCCTTGGCCCCGGTGGCCGCGCCCTTGTAGGCGACGATGACCTTCAGGCCCTGCTTCTGGGACGCGCGGCTGCTCTTCTTGCTCAGCTCGGTGACGTCGAAGAGCCGCTGGTCGAGCTTGCCGTCGGCTATCAGCCGCTGGGCGTCGGCCGGTACGACCAGGGTGTGCCCGTCGGCGCGGCTGGTCCGCACGGGTATGTGCGCACGCCCCTCGGCGGGGTCGAACCCGGTGACGCGCCCCTTGGCGTCGACCGTCACGCGGTCCCCGGTGAGGAGCGTGATGTGGTGCTCGACCGGCGCCTTGACGCCGTAGTGCTCAGGTGCGGCGGAGCCGGGGTCCGCCTGGGCCGGGCTGGTCATGCCCGCGGCCAGGGCCACGGCCGCCGCCGCCGCGATGGTGGCCGCGGCCGCGCGGCGCGCGGTGACCGGTCGTCTCGCTTTCTTCACTTGTCTGAGCAAGTTTCCCCCTCGAAGGTGAAAGCTCTGAGTCACGCAGTATGTCGAGGAGGACGATATCCGTTCAACTATGAGACAGAAATGAATAGTTGAGGTTGTTGGCCGGTTCAACATGGTTCCGCAACGCGACGGACATGGAACGGGCGCACGCCCCGGGCACGGCACGGCCCCGCGCCCCGGACACGGGTCGGGCCCGCGCCCCGGGCACGGGTCGGGCCCGCGCCCCGCATACGCCGACGGGCCCGCACCCCGGGTGGGGTGCGGGCCCGTGCGGACGGACCGGAGCCGGTGGCCGGAGGGCTCGCGTCAGAGCGCGGAGCCCGCCTTCCACTGCGCCCAGCTCATGTTCCAGCCGTTGAGGCCGTTGTCCGGGGCGACCGTCTTGTCGCCGGTGTTGCGGACGTCCACGACGTCACCGGTGATCGAGTTCTCGAAGAACCAGGAGCCCGGCGTCGACTTGTCACCCGCGCCCTTGGCGTCCCGCAGGCCGATGCAGCCGTGGCTGGTGTTCGCGTTGCCGAAGATCGACGAGGAGCCCCAGTAGTTGCCGTGGATGAACGTGCCGGAGCTGGAGAGGCGCATGGCGTGCGGCACGTCCTTGATGTCGTACTCGCCCTTGCCGTCGCTGTCCGTGAAGCCCACGGTCGCGCCGTTCATCCGGGTCTCCTTGAACTTCTCGGAGATCACCATCTTGCCGTTGTACGTCTTGTTGTCCGGCGACCCCGCCGAGATCGGGATGGTCTTGACGACCTTCCCGTCCCGCATGATCTTCATCTGCTTGGTCTTGGCGTCCACGACGGACACCTGATTGCGCCCGATCTTGAACTGGACCGTCTTCTGCTGCACGCCGTACACCCCGTCGGCGCCCTCGACGCCGTCCAGGGCCAGCTTCAGCGTGACGGTGGTGTTGCCCTTCCAGTACTCCTGGGGGCGGAAGTCCAGGCGCTGGTTGCCGAACCAGTGGCCGACGATCTCCTGGCCGGAGGTGGAGGTCACCTTGACCCCGCTCTGCACGGCCTTCTTGTCGGTGATCGGCTTGTCGAAGTTGATCGACACCGGCATGCCGACGCCGACCGTGGAGCCGTCCTCGGGCGTGAAGCTGCCGATGAAGCTGTTGGCCTTCGAGACGGTCGTGAAGGAGGAGTTCTCGTGCGCCTTGCGGCCCTCGGAGTCCGCGGCGGTCACGTTGATCTTGTAGGTGGTGGCGCGCTCCAGCTGGCCGCTGGGCTTCCAGGTCTTCTTGTCCGCGGATATCTCACCGGCGACCGCGGCGCCGCCCTCGGCCTTCATCACCACCTTCGTGAGCGTGCCCTCGCTCACGGTGACCTTGGCGTCCTTGTTGATGCTCGCGTTGTCGGAGCCGTTCTTCGGCGCGATCGCGATCTTGGCGGCCGAGGTCTTCTCCGCGGCCGCCTCGTCGACCTGGCCCTGCGACTCCTTGCCGCCCGAGCCCTTCTTGTCACCGTCGTCACCGCTACAGGCGGAGAGCACGAGCACCCCGCCGACCAGGGCGGACACGGCCACCAGACCCCTGCGCCGCTTACTGTCCGTCATTACACGCATCTCCATCGTTGCCGAATCCCCACAAGACCCGGGGGTCCCGTAATCCCGCTTCAGGCCTAACGCAGTTCCCGGTCTGCCGCGTTCCATTTCCACCCGAGATGTGGGGAAGACCACGTCGGGCGGGACGGCCGGGACGGCCGCGTGGTCATGACACGGGAGAGCCCCGGGCGGCGGTCGCCGACCGGGGCTCTCCCTCGCTTCCGGTGCCGACCGGAGCGCGGTGCCGCGGGTGAGCCCTAGGGCTCCTCGCCGTCCTCACCGTCATCATGCTCGTCCGGGTCCCAGTCGGGCGAATCGGGGTCGTAGTCGATCACTTCACTGCTCCAGGACGCCTGGGTCAGCTCGATTCCGGGCAGCCCCTTGACCAGGTCGAAGGGGTCCACGAGGTAGGCGAGGGCCTCCGCGTCGTCCTCCTTGACGGTGGCTTCGGCGTGCGTGCGCTCGTCGTCGGGCAGGTGGGGGTCGTCCACGATGCGCTTCAGGGCGGTGGCGGTCAGTTCACCCGAGCCGTCCACCTCGACGAGCAATTCGGCACGCAGCCGTACAAACCGTGATGTTTCATTCACCTTCATGGGAGGGAGGGTACGGCCCATTCCGGGCGCGGCTTCCGCACGACCCGCGCCTTTCATTAGCATCGCCCCAGACGGCCAATTCGCCAGCTCCACAAGGGGGATCCGTTTCCCGTGACCGCACTACGCCCGCTGCTGACCGCGGCCGCCGCGGCGGCCCTGCTCAGCGCCCTGTGCTTCGTCCCGTCCGCGAAGGCGGCCCCGGCGCCCGAGGCGCCACGCCGCACCGCCACCGCGACGGCCACCGAGGACCGGCTCGCGGACACCGGCGGCGTCGACACCACGCCGTACGTGGTGGGCGGCACGGCGTTCCTGGGGCTCGGGGCGGGGTTCGTGGCGTATTCGGTACGCCGGGAGAGCGCGACGGACTGACGGCCCGAAGGGGCGCTGGGACCTGCGGCCACGGCTGGGCCCGGCGACCGCCTCCACGGTGGCCCCGGGACTACGGCCCCGCGGGCAGCCGCCTCACGCGGCGACCGCCCAGGCGTGGGGCCCGGCCGACCCCAGCTCGAACCAGAGCAGCTTGCCGTCGCGACCGAAGGGGTCGTCGTCCACGGGGTGGCCGCCCCACGCGTGCGCGTACCGGCAGACGAGGTAGAGCCCCCGCCCTTCCTCCCCCTCCGCGTCCGGGAGGACGGTCCTCCCCCACCCGAAGGGGGCCGGGACCCGGGGGTCGGTGTCCCACACGGTCACCCGGACGCCGCTGCCCACAAGACCCCGCACCCGAAGCGCCGCGGGGCCCGGACTGTGCCGGTACGCATTGGTGACCAACTCCGACGTCAGCAGCTCGGCGGTGTCGTTGAGGTGGGTGAGGCGGTGAGCGGTGAGGACGGTGCGGAGGGTGGCCCGGGCGATGCGGGGGGATCGGGGGTCGTGGGGGAGGTGGAGGGCGTAGGTCCACGTGGGGGTGGAGGTTGGTGGGGTCGGTGGGGTCGGCGGGGATACGGTGGCCATGAACGCCTCCTGGAGGTAAGGGAGTTGGTGATGGCCACCATAGGGCGCCACTATGTGATACTTCTCAATAACTGAGGCTGCTCGTTCGCATTACCCTCGTGTGGGTGACCCGAGGGTGCCGCTCAGAACGGAGTACGGAGCCGTGCCACCCCATACCGACCCCACGCTGCGCCAGCAGCGCCTAGGAACCGAGCTGCGCAAGCTCCGCGAGCAGGCCGGGCTCACCACGACCGCCGCGGCGGCCCAGCTGGGACTCAGGCAAGGGCAGATCAGCGGCATCGAGTCGGGCCGCTACGCCGTCAGCGCCGACCGGGTCCGCGCCTTCGCCCGCAGTTACCAGTGTGCCGACCATGCCCTCACCGACGCTCTGGCGGCCATGACCGGAGGCCGTCGGCGGGGCTGGTGGGACGAGTACCGCGAACAGCTGCCCGCCGGGCTGATCGACCTCGCCGAACTCGAACACCACGCGAGAGCGTTGCGCGTGGCGCTGGTCATCCACGTACCCGCTCTGCTCCAGACCACGGACCACGCACGCGCGCTGTTCAGCCAAGCGGTCCCGCCTCTGCGGCAGTACGAAATCGAGCACCGCGTGACACACCGCATCAAGAGGCAGGGCATCCTGCACCACGACAGCCCGCCGCCGTACAGCGCAGTCATCCATGAGGCCGCGCTGCGCATGGGCTACGGCGGCTCCGCCGTCGTCAGGCGCCAGCTCCAGCACATTCTGGACGTGAGCGAACTCAAGCACGTCACCGTGCGCGTCATCCCCTTCGGCAAGGGATGCTTTCCGGGGACAGGGCAGCCCGTCGATTACGTCATGGGGCCGGTTCCACAGCTCGACACAGTGCAGCTGGACACGCATCATGGCTGCGAATTTCTGGATGCGGCCGCACAGTTGGGCAAGTACCGATCGGTGATCGACCAGATGGAGGCCATCGCCCTCGGGCCCGCCGCATCGCGCGACCTGATCCACCACATCGCACAGCACGCCTGAGAGGCGGCCATGCCCAATCTCCAGTGGCAGAAATCCACGTTCAGCCCGGACGCCTCGAACTGCGTCTACGTCGCCGCGACAGCGACCCGCACCATCCACCTCCGCGAAAGCGACACCCCCGACACCATCCTCACCACCGGCCCCGCCCAGCTCGACGCCCTGATAACCCAGCTGAAGCGACAGTCACCGGCAGGAGACGACTCATGAACCCACTGAACTGGCAGAAGTCGACCTACAGCGCCGAGGGCGCCAACTGCCTCTACGTCGCCGCGACAGCGAACGGCACCATCCACCTCCGCGAAAGCGACACCCCGAAGGCCATCCTCACCACCGGCCCCCGCCAGCTCGGCGCGCTCATGACCCAGCTGAAGCGACGGGCACCGGCGAGGACTTCCTGACGGCGGGCGACGGCCCGGCTCCGGGCGGACCGGAGCCGGTGTCGAAGCCGTGATCAGGCCAGCGGCCCCGTGACCGCCTCTGCGGCGCCCACCAGCTCACCACCGCGTACGAACGTCTCCGCCGCCGCCAGGTCCGGCGCGAGGAAGCGGTCGGGGCCCGGCCCCTGAACACCCGCCTTGCGCACGGCCTCGATGACGGCGCGGCTCGCGGGCGCGGGGGTGAGGCCCTCGCGCAGCTCGATGGCGCGCGTGGCCGCGTACAGCTCGACGGCGAGGATCCGGGAGAGGTCGTCGACGGCCGTACGCAGCTTGCGCGCGGCCGACCAGCCCATGGAGACGTGGTCCTCCTGCATGGCGGAGGACGGGATGGAGTCGGCGGAGGCCGGGACGGCGAGCCGCTTCATCTCGCTGACCAGGGCCGCCTGCGTGTACTGGGCGATCATCAGGCCGGAGTCGACGCCGGCGTCGTCGGCGAGGAACGGCGGCAGGCCGTGCGAGCGGTTCTTGTCAAGGAGCCGGTCGGTGCGGCGCTCGGCGATGGAGCCGAGGTCGGCGGCGGCGACGGCGAGGAAGTCCAGGACGTAGGCGACGGGAGCGCCGTGGAAGTTGCCGTTCGACTCCACGCGCCCGTCGGGCAGGACGACCGGGTTGTCGACGGCGGCGGCCAGCTCGCGCTCGGCGACCGTGCGGGCGTGCGCGAGGGTGTCCCGGCCCGCGCCCGCGACCTGCGGGGCGCACCGCACCGAGTACGCGTCCTGGACGCGCGGCGCGTCGTCCTGGTGGTGCCCGGTCAGGCCCGAACCGGCGAGGACCGCCAGCATGTTGGCGGCGGCGGCCGCCTGCCCGGGGTGCGGGCGGATGGCGTGCAGCTCGGGCGCGAGGACCTTGTCCGTGCCGAGCAGGGCCTCCAGGGAGAGCGCGGCGGTGATGTCGGCTGACTTGTACAGGACGTCCAGGTCGGCCAGGGCCATCACCAGCATGCCGAGCATGCCGTCGGTGCCGTTGAGCAGCGCGAGGCCCTCCTTCTCGCGCAGCTCGACCGGGGTGATGCCGTGCTCGGCGAGCAGCTCGGCGGCGGGCCGCACCGTCCCGTCGGGGCCCTCCGCGTCGCCCTCGCCCATCAGGGTCAGGGCGCAGTGGCTGAGCGGGGCGAGGTCGCCGGAGCAGCCGAGGGAGCCGTACTCGTGGACGACCGGTGTGATGCCCGCGTTCAGGACGTCGGCCATGGTCTGCGCGACCTGCGGGCGCACTCCGGTGTGGCCGGAGCAGACCGTCTTCAGGCGCAGGAACATCAACGCGCGGACCACCTCGCGCTCGACGCGGGGGCCCATGCCCGCGGCGTGCGAGCGGACGATGTTCCGCTGGAGCTGCGCGCGCAGGTCGTGACCGATGTGCCGACTGGCGAGGGCGCCGAAGCCGGTCGAGACGCCGTAGACCGGCTCCGGTTTGGCGGCTAGGGCGTCGACGATCTCGCGGGCCGCGGTGAGGGCGACGACGGCGTCGTCACCCAGCTCGACTCGGGCGTTCCGGCGGGCGACGGCCACGACGTCCGCGGCGGTGGTGCCGGACGTCCCTACGACCACAGTCTGCATATCCATATTCAGGAGCGTACGCATTGAAACTCGCGCTGTCACTGGTGAACTCGGGACGGCTGCGCCGGGCTCGCCCCGCGCGGGGCTACCGCCCCCGGAAGCGCCGCCGCTCCCCCCGCGCGGGAGCCGCCGCCTCGTCCGCCAGGCGGACCACCGGGTCGTCCGCCCCCTCGCGCCCCGCGATCACCGGCTTCACCGCCCGCGCCCCCTTGGCCCGGTACTGCGCCGCGTCCGCGAGCCGGAACAGGCGGCGGGCCGACCGCACGGGCCCGATCGGGTCCCCGGTCGACGCGACCCCGCAGGCGACCCCCTCGCCCAGCTCCAACTCGTACGCCCGCAGGCACAGCTCGTCGGCGACCCGCACCACCTCGTCCGAGGAGGGGCCGACCGAGAGGAGGCAGAACTCGTCGCCGCCGAGCCGTGCCGCGAGGGCGCCGGGCAGCATCGCCCCGCACAGCGAGAGCAGCGAGCCGAACCGCTCCAGGAGCCGGTCGCCGACCGCGTGCCCGAAGCGGTCGTTGACCTGCTTCAGCCCGTTCACGTCGCAGACGACGAGGCTGACGACGACGCCCTCGGCGCGGTGCCGCTCCACGGCCTCGTCGAGGCGTACGTCGACCGCGCGCCGGTTGGCGAGGCCGGTGAGGGAGTCCGTGAAGGCCAGGCGGCGGGCCTCTTCGAGGCGCTCGGTCTGGGCGATCCCGGCGGCGACCACGGCCGCGAGGACGGTGGCGAAGTCCGCCTCGGCCCGGTCGAAGACCGGCGCGCCCACCGGCCGCGCCACGTACAGCTCGCCCCAGGCCCGCCCGCGGAGCACGATCGGGGCCACCACGCAGCAGCCGCGCCCGCGCCTGCGCAGCGCGGCGACCCGCTGGTGGCAGTAGCCCGCGCGCTCGCCGCCGCCGGGCCCCTGGGCCGTCTCCACCCAGGCGTGCGGCTCGCCGCCGCCCGCCCAGCGCTCGTGCAGGAACTCGGTGATCTCCGGGAACTCATGGACGGGATAGGCCTCGTCCTCGGGGAACTCCACCTCCCCCGCGGTCAGCTCGCCGACGTTCGCGAGGACGCGCAGGCGCCCGCGCTCGCGCTCCCACACGGACAGCGCGGCGAAGCTCCCGTCGAGGGCCCGCCGCGCGCCCTGGGCGGCTGCCCGCCAGGACCCGCGCGGGGTGTGCGCGGCGGCCATCCCCTGCGCGAGCGCCACGACAGCGCGCAACCGAACGTCGCTTCCCATCACTCCAGGTTACGGACATTCCACGCAAAGGGAGACGCGAGGCCGGACCGCCCCCGCCCGTGAGGCCGCAGCGCCCCGTGAGCGAGGCGGGGGCGCCCCGCGCGCGGCCCTACTCCCCGGGCCACTCCGGCTTCCGCTTCTCGTTGAACGCCGCCACGCCCTCCGCCCGGTCCCCCGAGAACGCCACCGCCCGCCAGGCCCCGTCCTCCACCTCCAGGCCCGTGCGCAGGTCGAGCCCGTGGCCGAGGCGCAGGGCGCGCTTGGCGGCGCGCAGGCCCACGGGCGAGTTCGCGGCCATGCGGGCGGCGAGCGCGAGGGCCTCGTCGCGGTCCTCGCCCGCGCCCGCGACCAGGTCGACGAGCCCGAGTTCCCTGGCCTCCGCCGCCTCCACCCGGCGCGCCGAGAAGATCAGCTCGGCGGCCCGCGCCGCGCCCACGCGCCGGGGCAGCAGCTGGGTGCCGCCACCGCCGGGGATCACGCCCACGGACACCTCGGGCAGGCCGACCACGGCCGTCGGGTCGGCGACGATGACGTCACAGGACAGCGCCAGCTCGAAGCCGCCGCCCAGGGCGTAGCCGTGCACGGCCGCGATGGTGGGCATCGGCAGGTCGAGCACCCCGGTGTACGCGGCCCGCGAGAGGGGCCGCTGGCGCAGCAGCTCCGCGTCGGTGAGGGAGTTGCGCTCCTTCAGGTCGGCGCCCACGCAGAACGCGCGCTCGTGCGTGGAGGTGAGGACCACCACGCGCACGTCCCGGTCCGCGCCGAGCGCCTCGCAGGCCTCGCTGATGGAGCGGGCCATGGCGCTCGACACGGCGTTCATCGCCTTGGGCCGGTCAAGCGCGAGCTCCGCCACGTGGCCGTGCCGGCGTACTCCTACGAACTCCCCGAACCGCTGCTCGCCCATGACCCCTCCAACTCCCGGTTAACGACCGTTACCCCGCGATCATGTCAGCAGGACCGCGCCTTGGGTACCCGTCGCCGGGCGGGCGTCAGCCCCTGCGGGTGAGCAGCCAGGGCTCGACGATGCCGAGGCCGCGGACCGGCCGCTGCCACATCGGCTGGAGCGCGAAGCGGTACGCGGGCGGCTCCTCGCCGTCCTTCTCGGCGCGCTCGGCGAGCGCGGCGGCCTCCGTCTCGGACGCGGGGGCCTCCCCGGTGCGGGTCAGCTCCTCGGCGAGCGCCCCGTCGACGAGCACGGCGTCCCGTGGCGCTATCGAGGTGAGGCGGCTCGCGAGGTTCACCGTGGTGCCGAACACGTCCCCCATGCGGGTCGTCACCGTGCCGAAGGCGATGCCGACGCGCAGCTCGGGCATGGTCTCGTCGTTCGCCATCGTCTCGATGAGCCGCAGCGCGATCTCGGCCGCGATCCCGGCGTCGTCGGCGGCGAAGAGGACCTCGTCGCCGAGGGTCTTGATGAGCCGTCCGCCGTGCGCGGCGACCAGGTCGGCGGCCGTCGTCTCGAACGCCTCGACCAGCTCGCCGAGTTCCTCCTCCTCCATGCGCCGCGTCAGGCGCGTGAAACCGACGAGGTCGGCGAAGCCGACGGCGAGCCGCCGGTCGACCATCTCCTCGTCGTCGGCCGCCTGCACGACCCGGCCCGTGGCCGCGGCGAGCTGACGCCGCCACACATAGATGAGGAACTCCTCCAGCTCGGGCAGCAGCAGCTCGACGAGCGGATACGTGACTTCCGTACGTGTCATGCCCGGCTCGGGCGGCTCGGTGAGGCCCTCCAGGAACGAGTCGATCTGCCACTCCGCGAGCCGCGCGGTGGTCTGCCCGGTGGACCGCGCCACCTGCACCGCCATCGCCTCGCTCAGCAGGCCCGCCTCGACGAGGCCCGCGAGGCGGCGAAGGGCGAGCACGTCGGCCTCGGTGAGGGCCTTGGCCTGGCCGATGTCGGGGAAGCCCATGGCCCGCCAGAAGCGGGACGCCAGCTCCATGGAGACGCCCGCGCTGCGGGCCGCCTGGAAGGGGGTGTAGCGCCGGTCGGCCCCGAGGATGAGCTGCTCCAGGCGGAGCGCCAGGGGGTCCTTGTCCTCGTCCGGGTCGTCCGGCCTGCCCGGGTTCGCCGTGCGGTCGAGGGCCGCCGCCAGGTCCGGCTCCGCCGGCCGGTAGGAGTCGTCCGGCTTGTCGTCCTGGGCGCCCGCCGCGCGGGGGTCACCGTCGGGGGCTGGGTGTGCGCCCTGGCCGGAGCCGGTGTCGTCGACGGTCACGCCTGCTGCCCTTCCGATCTGCCACGGTCAGATATCGACCGGCGCCAACTTTACGGCAGGTGTGCCCCAGCTCACTCCCGACTCGGCCCGCCTCCCGCGTGGGGCACCCCGCGAGGGCCCTCAGCCGGTGCCGCGCAGGTGGACGACGTCCCCCGCGCTCACGGGCTCCCGCACCCCCTCGGCCGTGGCGAGGACAAGGCGCCCGTCCCCGTCCACCGCCACCGCCTCACCGGAGACCGCGCGCCCCCCGGGCAGCTCCGCCCGCACCTCGCGTCCGAGGGTCGCGCACCCGGCCGCGTACGTCTCCTGGAGCCCGCACGCGGCCGGGTCGCCCCCGGCCCCGCGCCACTCGCCGTACCAGCGCTCCAGGCTGCGCAGCACCGCGCGCAGGAGCGGGTCGCGGTCGGTGCTCGCCGCGCCCGCGAGGGCGAGGGAGCCCGCGTGCGGCACGGGCAGCTCCGCAGCGCGCAGGCTGACGTTGAGGCCGATGCCGATGACGACGCCCCCGGCGCCCGCTCGCTCGGCGAGGATGCCGCCGGCCTTGCGCTCCTCCCCTTCGACGGTGACGAGCAGGTCGTTGGGCCACTTCAGGGCGGTGTCGACCCCGGCCGCCCGGGAGAGCCCGGTGGCGACGGCGACGCCGGTGAGCAGGGGCAGCCAGCCCCACCGCTCGACGGGCACCCCCTCCGGCTTGAGCAGGACGGAGAAGAACAGGCCCGAGCGCGCGGGCGCGGTCCAGCGCCGGTCGAGCCGGCCGCGCGCGGCGCTCTGCGCCTCGGCGACGAGCACGGCGCCCTCGGGCAGCTCGTCGGCGCGGGCGGCCAGGTCGCTGTTGGTGGAGCCGGTGGACTGCACCACGTCGAGCGAGCGGTAGAGCCCGCCCTCGCGGACGAGCGCGCGGCGCAGCGCGGCCGCGTCGAGGGGCGGGCGGTCCAGGTCGCTCCAGCGGTTCCCGGTGTTGTCTGGGTCATTCGACGGCGTCATGCAAGCCACCCTAGGTGTGGTAAACGCCGCACTGCACAGGCGTATCCGCGCCGATACGCTACGAGTCAGTAGCCAGCGTCGTAAGCCCCTCACCGTCCCCTTTGAGCAGGCAGGGAGCCGCGTCCCGATGTCCGAGCCGCACGAGCCCAAGCAGCCCTCCGCGCAGCCCCAGGAGCACCGTCAGACCCCGGCGCCCGCCGGGGGCGATCCCGGCGCCGACATCCACACGACCGCGGGGAAGCTGGCCGACCTGCGGCGCCGCATCGAGGAGGCGAACCACGCCGGTTCGGCCCGCGCGGTCGAGAAGCAGCACGCCAAGGGGAAGTTGACGGCGCGCGAGCGCATCGAGCTGCTGCTCGACGAGGGCTCGTTCGTGGAGCTGGACGAGTTCGCCCGGCACCGCTCCACCGACTTCGGCATGGAGCACAACCGCCCGTACGGGGACGGGGTGGTGACCGGCTACGGCACGGTCGACGGCCGCCCGGTCGCCGTCTTCTCGCAGGACTTCACGGTCCTCGGCGGCTCGCTCGGCGAGGTCTTCGGCCAGAAGATCATGAAGGTGATGGACTTCGCCCTGAAGACGGGCTGTCCGGTGATCGGGATCAACGACTCGGGCGGCGCCCGCATCCAGGAGGGCGTCATGGCCCTCGGGATGTACGGCGAGATCTTCCGCCGCAACACCCACGCGTCCGGCGTGATCCCGCAGATCAGCCTCGTCGTCGGCCCGTGCGCGGGCGGCGCGGTGTACTCCCCGGCGATCACCGACTTCACGGTGATGGTCGACCAGACCTCGCACATGTTCATCACGGGCCCGGACGTCATCAAGACCGTCACCGGCGAGGACGTCGGCTTCGAGGAGCTGGGCGGCGCCCGCACGCACAACGCGACCTCCGGCGTCGCGCACCACATGGCGGGCGACGAGAAGGACGCCATCGAGTACGTCAAGTCGCTGCTGTCGTACCTGCCGTCGAACAACCTCAGCGAACCCCCGGTCTTCGCCGAGGAGGCCGACCTGGAGGCGACCGACGAGGACCGCGAGCTGGACGTGCTCGTGCCCGACAGCGCCAACCAGCCGTACGACATGCACACGGTCGTCGAGCACGTCCTGGACGACGCGGACTTCTTCGAGACGCAGCCGCTGTTCGCGCCGAACATCCTCACCGGCTTCGGCCGCGTCGAGGGCCACCCGGTGGGCATCGTCGCCAACCAGCCGATGCAGTTCGCGGGCTGCCTCGACATCGACGCGAGCGAGAAGGCCGCGCGCTTCGTGCGCACCTGCGACGCCTTCAACGTGCCCGTGCTCACCTTCGTGGACGTCCCGGGCTTCCTGCCGGGCGTCGGCCAGGAGCACGAGGGCATCATCCGCCGCGGCGCCAAGCTGATCTACGCCTACGCGGAAGCCACGGTCCCGCTGATCACCGTGATCACGCGCAAGGCCTTCGGCGGCGCGTACGACGTGATGGGCTCCAAGCACCTGGGCGCGGACCTCAACCTGGCCTGGCCGACCGCGCAGATCGCGGTCATGGGCGCGCAGGGCGCGGTGAACATCCTGCACCGCCGCACGATCGCGGCGGCCGGGGACGAGGCGGCCCAGGAGGAGACCAGGGCACGGCTCATCCAGGAGTACGAGGACACGCTCCTGAACCCGTACACGGCCGCCGAGCGCGGTTACGTCGACGCGGTGATCATGCCGTCCGAGACCCGCTCGCACCTCGTGCGCGGCCTGCGTCAGCTGCGGACGAAGCGGGAATCCCTGCCTCCGAAGAAGCACGGCAACATCCCGCTGTAGCCGAGCCGCACACGTCCGTGACCCGACCCCCGAGGAGTCCCTTCGTGATCAAGGTCGTACGGGGCAACCCGACCCCCGAGGAGCTGGCCGCCGCCCTGGCGGTGGTCCAGGCGCGCGCCGCGGCGGCCGCGCACGCGCCGTCCGGCGCGCCCCGCACCCCGGACGCCTGGGCGGACCCGGCCCGCGTGGCCCGCGAGCGCCTGCCGCAGCCGGGCCCCGCGTCCTGGGGCCGCACGTACTGGCCCGTGTGACGCCCGCGGTGGGGGCGGCGGCCCCGCCCCCACCGCGGCGGTTCAGCGTCCGAGCACGGACCCGAACCGCTTGTTCTGGTACGTCAGGCCGAACGCCTTCTCACTGATCGCGTACGCCCCCGCGGTGCCGGCCCCGTCCTTCGTGCCGCGCAGGACCCAGGCGGAGCCGTCGTTCCACCGGGCGCCGGGGAACACGTCCTCGCCGGAGGCGGCGACGAGGACCTCGGCCCTGCCGTCGCCGTTCGTGTCCCGCGCCTGGACCGCGGAGCCGAAGCGGTCGTCGTCCTCGGCCACGCCCGGCACGCCCGGCGTGTCCTGGCCGAGGCTCTGCGCGCCCGCGCCCGTGAGGCCGGTGGCGGAGCCCTTGAGCACGTACACGGCGCCGGTGGCGTTCCTGCCGTCCAGGTCCTCGGCCGGGGCGCCCACCACGACGTCCGCGTAGCCGTCGCCGTCGACGTCGCCGACCGAGGCGCTCGTACCGAAGTCGTCGCCGTCCTCGCCCTCGTCCGGCACGCCGGGGCTGTCCTGGTCGAGCACGGTCGTGCCGCCGCTGCCGGGGCCGCGCCTGCCTCCGTAGGAGACGGCGACCGCGCCGCCGTTGGGGGCGAGCATGTCGGTGATCACGAGGTCCTCGTACCCGTCCTTGTCGACGTCTCCGGAGCCCTCGATGCCGACGACGGTCTCGGGCAGGGCGGTGGACGGCCTGGTGAACGTCACGCCGGTGCGGCCGCCCCGCCAGTAGAAGATCCGGCCGCGGATCTCGTCGGCCTCCATGTTCTCGGTCCCGGAGGCGACCAGGTCGTCGTCGCCGTCGCCGTCGTAGTCCCCCGCCTCCACCCGCTCGACGACGGGGAAGGTGTCGCCGCCGTGGAGGCTCAGGCGCTGCTGCTTCGGCGCCCGGGTCCGGGTGAAGCCGTCGCCGGACAGGCTGACCGCGCCCCAGTAGGAGCGCGTGGCGAGCTGCTGCTTGCCGTCGCCGTCGAAGTCGCCGACGGCCACGGACGCGCCGTAGTGCACATCGGTGCCGGGCTGCGGCGAGCCGAGGCTCAGACCGCCGTGCACGAGCCCGCCCCTGCCGCCCCACAGCACGGTCATGAGGCCGCGCTGCTCGTTCTCGCCCGACACCCCGACGACCAGGTCCGCGTACCCGTCGCCGTCCATGTCCCCGGTGTCGTACGCGGCGCCGAACCGGTCCCGCTCCTCCGGCACCCCCGGCACCTTCGCCGAGGCCTGGCTCACCAGCTGCTTGCGCCCGCCCGCGACCCCGTCCGCCGACCCGTACAGGACGGCGACGTGCCCGGCCTTCTTGACGCCGTTCACGGTCGCGTCGGGGGTGGCGAGGACCACGTCGCCGTAGCCGTCGCCGTCGAAGTCGGCGGCAGCCTTCGCGGCCGGTGCGGGCGCGGCGGCGGCCGTGCCCGCGAGCGGAACCACCAGGCCCCCGGTGGCCACGGCGGCCGTGGCCACCGCCAACAGGACCTTTGTGCGCGTAGCGCGCATATCAGAACGCTCCAATCCCAGAGAACCGACGCGTGGTTGACACCTGGACACCCTCCCGGGGTTGTACGGGTGAACGAAGGACCCGCGGAACTTAGGTACGCGTACTCAGGCGCGCCCCCGCCCCCGGCGCGCACCATCGGAGCCATGCTGTGGTCCGACCCGGAGAACGACCCGCCCAAGGACATGCGGGACATGCAGGCCAAGATGCGCCGCGCGGGCGTGCTCCTGGCGGTGGCCATGCTCCTCGCGATGCTGATCCTGGGGATCATCTGAGGCGGCGGGGCCCGGCTACGCTGGCCGCATGAGTGATCAGCCCACCCGCCGACTCGTCCTCGCCTCCCAGTCCCCCGCCCGTCTGGGCCTGCTGCGCCAGGCGGGGCTCGCCCCCGAGGTGATCGTCAGCGGCGTCGACGAGGACGCGGTCACCGCCCCCACCCCGGCCGAGCTGGCCCTGGCCCTGGCCCGGGCGAAGGCGTCGGTGGTCGCCGCGCGCCCGGACGTCAAGGGCGCCCTGGTCATCGGCTGCGACTCGGTCCTGGAGCTGGACGGCCGGGCCCTCGGCAAGCCCGCCGACGCCGAGGAGGCCACCGCCCGCTGGAAGTCCATGCGCGGCCGCGCGGGCGTCCTCCAGACCGGGCACTGCGTGTACGACACGGCATCGGGCCTGCACGTCGCCGCCACGGCCTCGACGGTGGTCCGCTTCGGCGAGCCGTCGGACGAGGAGATCGCGGCGTACGTGGCGAGCGGTGAACCCCTGCACGTGGCGGGCGCGTTCACGCTCGACGGCCGCTCCGCCCCGTTCATCGACGGCATCGAGGGCGACCACGGCAACGTCATCGGCCTCTCCCTGCCGCTCCTGCGCCGCCTCCTGGGCGAACTGGGCGTCGGCATCACCCAGTTGTGGGCCCGCTAGCGCGAGGCCTCACAAGGCGCCTCAGACGGCCTGGGGAGCCCCGTCGCCGGGCGGCGGGGCCTCCGCCTCGGCGCCCTGGTGCTCGTAGCGTTCGTAGGCCATCAGCGTCAGCACGATGAGGCCGAGCACCAGCATCATGAACGCGAACGCGAGCCAGCCCACCAGGCCGACCGCGAACGCGCCGAGCACCGCGTGCAGCACGGCCGCGCTGATCAGCACGGCGCGGCCGAAGCCGCCCGGCGCGCGGTCGCGCACGGCGACGCGCGCGAGCAGGAAGCCGCACAGCGCGAGGTGGAGCCCGAAGACGCCGCCCGCGATCCACGCCGAGACGCTCATGGCGTGCGGGTCGAGCCCGGCGAGGGACATGCCCTGCTCGTCGACGACGAGGCCCAGGAACCAGTTGAGGAACGCGATCCCGGCCGCCTCCGCACCCAGCACGACCGCGCCCGCCCACGCCACTGCTCTGCGCGCCACGGCGTACCACCCACTCTCCACCGACCGGTGTTACCGCTAGTACGTACGAGACATCGGGCACGCTACTAACGAGTAAACCGAGGGACAAGAGCCGAGGCGGAAGCAAAGATTCATTGGGCCATTCGTAGGGACTCCACAAAGAAAGCTCCCGCGCCGCAGCGCGCTCTCACAGAGACCTTGACCACACCGGAGGGCTACGCTGCCCGGAAGGGACCCTGCGTACCACGGTGCGACAAGGGATTTCGGGGGTCGAGCGCGCCTCGGATCACGCTCCGTGTGGGCAAGCTCACCAATGGGGACGGGTCGAAAGGCCGTGTCGGCAGTCCCTAAACTCGGCTTGTTTCAAGGAGGGAGCCATCGTGCGCAAGGTGCTCATCGCCAACCGTGGCGAAATCGCTGTCCGGGTCGCCCGGGCGTGCCGGGATGCGGGGATCGCGAGCGTCGCCGTCTACGCGGACCCCGACCGGGACGCGCTGCATGTGCGGGCCGCAGACGAGGCGTTCGCCCTCGGCGGTGACACTCCGGCGACCAGTTATCTCGACATGGCGAAGGTGCTCGCCGCCGCCAAGGACTCCGGGGCGGACGCCGTCCACCCCGGCTACGGCTTCCTCTCCGAGAACGCCGAGTTCGCCCAGGCCGTCCTGGACGCCGGCCTCATCTGGATCGGCCCGCCGCCGCAGGCGATCCGGGACCTGGGTGACAAGGTCGCCGCCCGGCACATCGCGCAGCGCGCGGGCGCCCCGCTGGTCGCGGGCACCCCGGACCCGGTCTCGGGCGCCGAGGAAGTCGTCGCGTTCGCCGAGGAGCACGGCCTGCCCATCGCCATCAAGGCGGCGTTCGGCGGCGGCGGCCGCGGCCTGAAGGTCGCCCGCACCCTCGAAGAGGTGCCGGAGCTGTACGACTCCGCGGTGCGCGAGGCCGTCGCCGCCTTCGGCCGCGGCGAGTGCTTCGTGGAGCGGTACCTGGACAAGCCGCGGCACGTCGAGACCCAGTGCCTCGCCGACAAGTTCGGCAACGTGGTGGTGGTCTCGACCCGTGACTGCTCGTTGCAGCGCCGCCACCAGAAGCTGGTGGAGGAGGCCCCGGCCCCCTTCCTCTCGGACGCCCAGCTGGAGGAGCTGTACAGCTCCTCGAAGGCGATCCTGAAGGAGGCCGGCTACGTCGGCGCGGGCACCGTGGAGTTCCTGGTCGGCGCCGACGGCACGATCTCCTTCCTGGAGGTCAACACGCGCCTCCAGGTGGAGCACCCGGTCACCGAGGAGGTCGCGGGGATCGACCTGGTCCGCGAGATGTTCCGCATCGCCGACGGCGAGGAACTCGGCTACGGCGACCCCGAACTGCGCGGCCATTCCTTCGAGTTCCGCATCAACGGCGAGGACCCCGGGCGCAACTTCCTGCCCGCGCCCGGCACCGTCACCAAGTTCGCGGGCCCGTCCGGCCCCGGCGTCCGCCTCGACGCGGGTGTCGAGTCCGGCTCGGTCATCGGCCCGGCCTGGGACTCGCTGCTCGCCAAGCTGATCGTCACCGGGCGCACCCGCAAGGAGGCCCTGGAGCGGGCCGCGCGCGCCCTCGCCGAGTTCGAGGTCGAGGGCATGGCCACCGCCATCCCGTTCCACCGCAAGGTGGTCACCGACCCGGCGTTCGCGCCCGAACTGACGGGCTCCGACGCGCCGTTCACGGTCTTCACCCGGTGGATCGAGACCGAGTTCGTCAACGACATCCCGCCGTTCGCCCCGGTGGGCGGCGACGCCGATGAGGAGGACGGCGACCGCGAGACGATCGTCGTCGAGGTCGGCGGCAAGCGCCTTGAGGTCTCCCTGCCGGCCGGCATGGGCATGTCCCTCGCGCGCACGGGCCTCTCGGCGGGCGCCAAGCCGAAGCGCCGCGCGGCGAAGAAGTCCGGGCCCGCGGCCTCCGGCGACACCCTGGCGTCCCCGATGCAGGGCACCATCGTCAAGGTCGCGGTCGAGGAGGGCCAGGAGGTCAAGGAGGGTGACCTCATCGTGGTCCTGGAGGCCATGAAGATGGAGCAGCCCCTGAACGCCCACCGCTCCGGCACCGTCAAGGGCCTTCAGGCCGAGGTGGGCGCGAGCCTCACCTCGGGCGCGGCCATCTGCGAGATCAAGGACTGACCTTCCCGGCGCGGGCCTTTCGGGCCCGCGCCACCGCCTGGCGCCCACCCGCCCCTTCCCGGGCCGGTGGGCGTTAGGCTTTCCGCCCGTCCGGCGACCGAGGAGGCCGTATGCGCGCCGATGCCCAGCGCAACCACCAGCGCCTCCTGAAAGAGGCCCGCTCCGCCTTCGCGGAGCACGGCACGGACACCTCCCTCGAAGACGTGGCCCGCCGCGCGGGCGTGGGCATCGGCACGCTGTACCGGCACTTCCCGAACCGCCACGCCGTCATGAGCGCCGTGTTCGAGGACGCGGTGAGCGACCTGCTGCGCCGCTCGCGGGAACTCCTGGGCGCCCCGCAGCCCTGCGCGGCCCTGGTGGAGTGGCTGCGGGCGCTGGTGACGCACGCGAGCGAGTACCGGGGGCTCGCCCGGGCGTTGATGTCGGTGATGTCGGTGTCGCGGGACGACAGCACCCCGCTGGGGCGGTGCAGCCGCCCCATGCGGGAGGCGGGCGCGGCCCTCCTCGCCCGTGCGCAGGCGGCGGGCGCGGTACGCGCGGGCGTGTCCATCGAGGACCTGCTCCAGCTGACGAACGCGATCGCCCTGGCCGCCGAGGAGTCCCCCGACGACCCGGAGCTTGCCGACCGCCTGCTCACCCTGACCCTGCGCGGCCTCAAGGCCCACCCTGCGGACCCGTCCGGCGGCTGAGGACGAGACGCGCAGCGCCCCGCCCCCGGGCCTACCGCCGGCGCAGGTCGGCCACCCGCGCCGACCTCTCCCCGGGCTGCTGGTCGCCCAGGACCGCCGCGCTGCGCAGCTGCGGCCCCTGGCCCCCGTGCCCCCGCCGCTGGCCGGGCAGCGGCACGTCCCTGCGGGGCTGGCGGCCCGTGGGGACGGAGTCAACTCCGGGGGCCTGACCGGGGCCCGCCGCTCCGCCCGCCACGGCGATCTGCACGCCCTGGTCCGCCAGGGCCTGGAGTTCCGTGGCCGCGCGGTCGTCGTGGGCGGGCGGTTCGTCGGTGACGAGCCGGGTGATGACGTCCGTCGGCACGGTCTGGAACATCGTGTCGGTGCCGAGTTTGGTGTGATCGGCGAGGACCACGACCTCGGCCGCCGCCTGGACGAGCGCGCGGTCCACGCTCGCGGACAGCATGTTCGATGTGGACAGGCCGCGCTCGGCGGTCAGGCCACTGCCGGACAGGAAGGCGCGCGAGACCCTCAGGCCCTGGAGCGACTGCTCCGCACCACTGCCCACGAGGGCGTAGTTGGAGCCGCGCAGGGTGCCGCCGGTCATGACGACTTCCACTCTGTTGGCGTGGGCCAGGGCCTGGGCCACGAGCAGGGAGTTGGTGACCACGGTCAGGCCGGGTACCCGCGCGAGCCGGCGGGCCAGCTCCTGCGTGGTCGTACCCGCCCCGACGACGACGGCCTCGCCCTCTTCGACGAGACCCGCCGCGAGATCGGCGATGGCCGTCTTCTCGGCGGACGCGAGATGCGATTTCTGCGGAAAGCCGGACTCCCGCGTGAATCCGCCCGGCAATACCGCACCGCCATGCCGGCGGTCGAGGAGTCCTTCTGCCTCCAGCGCGCGCACGTCCCGCCGTACGGTCACTTCGGAGGTCTGGACGACGCGGGCGAGCTCACGGAGCGACACAGCCCCGTTGGCCCGCACCATTTCGAGGATCAATTGGCGACGTTCTGCAGCGAACACGAAACTGACAGTAACCCCAACGACCGTCTGCTTTCAGCAGTTTGCGCCGAATTACAGAAGTTGTACGCACGACAGGGGTGGAAGTGGTATAGGGGTACTCCACGCGCCTATGCCGCCCGCATGGACGGCAACAGGCTGTGACCTGCGAAGAGTTGAATCCGGCCGCCGGAGGGATCAATTCCGGCGGCCGTGGACGGCACCCTGGGGCGGCGGGGGCGCCGGGGAGGCGCCAGGTTCAGGCCTCGGCGCTCGTCTTGCGGGTGTGCAGCTGCCGGGCCACCTCGGCGATCGACCCCGAAAGCGAGGGGTACACGGTGAAGGCGTTGGCGATCTGCTCCACCGTCAGATTGTTGTCGACCGCGATCGAGATGGGGTGGATCAGTTCCGAAGCGCGCGGCGCGACGACCACGCCGCCGACCACGATGCCCGTGCCGGGGCGGCAGAAGATCTTGACGAAGCCGTCCCGGATGCCCTGCATCTTCGCGCGCGGGTTGCGCAGGAGCGGCAGCTTGACCACCCGGGCGTCGATCTTCTCCGCGTCGACGTCGGCCTGGGTGTAACCGACGGTGGCGATCTCGGGGTCGGTGAAGACGTTCGACGAGACGGTCTTCAGGTTCAGCGGCGTCACCGCGTCGCCCAGGAAGTGGTACATCGCGATGCGGCCCTGCATGGCGGCCACCGAGGCCAGGGCGAAGATGCCCGTGACGTCACCGGCGGCGTACACGCCCGGGGCGGAGGTGCGCGAGACGCGGTCGGTCCAGATGTGCCCGGAGTCCTTCAGCTTGACCCCGGCCTCCTCCAGGCCCATGCCGCTGCTGTTGGGGATGGCGCCGACGGCCATCAGGCAGTGCGTGCCGGAGATGACGCGCCCGTCGGCGAGGGTGACCTCCACGCGGTCGCCCACGCGCTTGGCGGAGGCGGCGCGGGTACGGCCCATCACGTTCATCCCGCGGCGCCGGAAGACGTCCTCCAGGACGGCGGCGGCGTCCGGGTCCTCGCCCGGCAGCACGCGGTCGCGCGACGACACGAGCGTCACCTTGGACCCGAGCGCCTGATAGGCACCGGCGAACTCGGCGCCGGTGACGCCGGAGCCGACCACGATCAGCTCCTCGGGCAGCTCGTCGAGGTCGTACACCTGCGTCCAGTTGAGGATGCGCTCGCCGTCCGGCTGCGCGTCCGGCAGCTCGCGCGGGTGGCCGCCGGTGGCGAGCAGGACGGCGTCGGCGGTGAGCCGCTCCTCGGTCCCGTCGGCCGCGCGCACGACGACCGTGCGCGAGCCGTCCATGGCCTGCTGGCCCTCCAGGCGCCCGCGGCCGCGCAGCACGCGCGCGCCCGCCCGCGTCACGGACGCGGTGATGTCGTGGGACTGCGCGAGCGCGAGCCGCTTCACGCGCCGGTTGACCTTGCCGAGGTCCACGCCCACGACCCGGGCGGCCTGGTCGATGTGCGGCGTGTCGTCCTCGACGATGATCCCCAGCTCTTCGTACGAGGAGTCGAAGGTGGTCATCACCTCGGCCGTGGCGATCAGGGTCTTCGACGGCACGCAGTCGGTGAGCACCGACGCCCCGCCCAGACCGTCGCAGTCGACGACGGTCACCTCCGCGCCGAGCTGGGCCGCGACCAGCGCCGCCTCGTATCCGCCGGGTCCGCCACCAATGATCACGATCCGAGTCACGTACCCCATTCTCCCGCACGGCCGGAGCGGCGAGCGAGCGGGGGCGGATCCGGCCCGTCCGGCGCGCGCGGGGCAGGCCCGGGGCAGGAGCGGAGCGCCGGCGAGGAGCCCGGCCCCAGAACGGCAACTGCGTAGGGCGCCCACGCCGGAAGGTCGTACCCTCGACCACATGTCGCTCTACGCCGCGTACGCCGGCAATCTCGACGCGCGGCTCATGACGCGCCGCGCCCCGCACTCGCCGCTGCGCGCGACCGGCTGGCTGAACGGCTGGCGGCTGACGTTCGGCGGCGAGCACATGGGCTGGGAGGGCGCACTCGCCACGATCGTGGAGGCCCCGCGCTCCCAGGTCTTCGTCGCCCTGTACGACGTGGCGCCGATGGACGAGGACTCCATGGACCGCTGGGAGGGCGTCGGCCTCGACATCTACCGGCGCATGCGGGTGCGGATCCACACCCTGGAGGGCGAGGAGCCCGCGTGGGTCTACGTCCTGAACGGCTACGAGGGCGGCCTGCCGTCGGCGCGCTACCTCGGGGAACTCGCCGACGCCGCCGAGTCCGCGGGCGCCCCCCACGACTATGTGATGGAGCTGCGCAAGCGCCCCTGCTGACCGCTGAGGCAGCAGCCGGGCGATCAGCTCGTCGGAAACGACAAAGCAACGATCCCATTCCCGTGAGCCTCGTCATCTACGCGCGTAGGGCGTGACCGGCTACCCTCGTCGGCGTGAACGCTTCAGTTATTCCGGACGACATCCACGGCGACCCGTACGCCGCCGCCGACGCCGCCGCCACGCGCCTGCGTGAGCTGACGGGCGCCGAGACCCACGACGTCGCCCTCGTGATGGGCTCCGGCTGGGCACCGGCCGTCGACGCGCTCGGCGCCCCCGAGGCCGAGTTCCCGGTCACCGAGCTGCCCGGCTTCCCGCCGCCCGCCGTCGCGGGCCACGGCGGCAAGATCCGCTCCGTCAAGGTCGGCGACAAGCGCCTCCTGGTCTTCCTCGGCCGCACGCACTACTACGAGGGCCGCGGTGTCGCCGCCGTCGCGCACGGCGTGCGCACCGCCGTCGCCGCGGGCTGCAAGACCATCGTGCTCACCAACGGCTGCGGCGGCCTGCGCGAGGGCATGCGCCCGGGCCAGCCGGTCCTGATCAGCGATCACCTCAACCTCACGGCGACCTCCCCGATCGTCGGCGCGAACTTCGTGGACCTCACGGACCTGTACTCGCCGCGCCTGCGCGCGCTGTGCAAGGAGGTCGACCCCACCCTCGAAGAGGGCGTGTACGCGCAGTTCCCCGGCCCGCACTACGAGACGCCCGCCGAGATCCGCATGGCCCGCACCATCGGGGCGGACCTCGTCGGCATGTCGACGGTCCTGGAGGCCATCGCGGCGCGCGAGGCCGGGGCCGAGGTGCTCGGCATCTCCCTGGTCACCAACCTGGCCGCGGGCATGACCGGCGAGCCGCTGAACCACGAGGAGGTCCTCCAGGCGGGCCGCGACTCGGCGACCCGCATGGGCGAGCTGCTCGGCAAGGTCCTCGGCCGCCTCTGACCGCCCCGCCCCAAGCCGTACGACCCCCTTCACGGAGAGGCTGACCACACGTGCAGGACCACCAGGAGCACGACGTACTCATCTCCCGGGCCCAGGCGTGGCTCGACGAGGACCCGGACGCGGAGACCCGCGAGGAGCTGGCGAAGCTCGTCGCGGGGGCGGACGATGCGGACGTCCTGGCCGACCTCGCGGCCCGCTTCGCCGGCACGCTCCAGTTCGGCACGGCCGGGCTGCGCGGCGAGCTGGGCGCGGGCCCGATGCGGATGAACCGCTCCGTGGTGATCCGCGCGGCCGCGGGACTGGCCGCGTACCTGAAGGGCAAGGGCCACTCCGAGGGCACTGCGGGCCTGGTCGTCATCGGCTACGACGCCCGCTACAAGTCGGCGGACTTCGCGCGGGACACGGCGGCCGTGATGACCGGGGCGGGGCTGCGCGCCGCCGTCCTGCCCCGGCCGCTGCCCACGCCGGTCCTGGCCTTCGCCATACGGCACCTGGGCGCCGTCGCGGGCGTGGAGGTCACGGCCAGCCACAACCCGCCGCGCGACAACGGCTACAAGGTCTACCTCGGCGACGGCTCGCAGATCGTGCCGCCCGCCGACGGCGAGATCGCGGCGGAGATCGCCGCGGTGGCGAGCCTGCACGACGTGGCCCGCCCGGAGTCCGGCTGGGAGGTCCTCGGCGAGGAGGTCCTGGAGGCCTATCTGGCCCGCACGGACGCGGTCCTGGCCCAGGGCTCGGCCCGGGCCGCCCGGACCGTCTACACGGCCATGCACGGCGTCGGCAAGGACACGCTCCTCGCCGCCTTCGCGCGGGCCGGCTTCCCCGAGCCGGTGCTCGTGGCCGCGCAGGCCGAGGCGGACCCGGACTTCCCGACGGTGGCGTTCCCGAACCCGGAGGAGCCGGGCGCGATGGACCTGGCGTTCGCCACGGCCCGCGAGGCACGCCCCGACCTGGTGATCGCCAACGACCCGGACGCGGACCGCTGCGCGGTGGCCGTGCCCACCGACGCCGGGCGGACCGCGTGGCGCATGCTGCGCGGCGACGAGGTGGGCGCGCTGCTCGCGGCCCATCTGGTGCGGCGCGGCGCACAGGGCGTCTTCGCCGAGTCGATCGTGTCCTCGTCGCTGCTCGGCCGGATCGCCGAGAAGGCGGGCCTCGGCTACGAGGAGACCCTCACGGGCTTCAAGTGGATCGCCCGCGTCGAGGGCCTGCGGTACGGCTACGAGGAAGCGCTCGGCTACTGCGTCGACCCCGAGGGCGTCCGCGACAAGGACGGCATCACGGCGGCGCTCCTGATCACCGAGCTGGCCTCGGAGCTGAAGGAGGAGGGCCGCACGCTGCTCGACCTCCTCGACGACCTGGCGGTGGAGCACGGCCTGCACGCCACCGACCAGCTGTCGGTGCGCGTGGAGGACCTGTCGCTGATCGCGGACGCGATGCGGCGCCTGCGCGAGCAGCCGCCGGTGAGCCTCGCCGGGCTCGCGGTGACGCGCGCGGAGGACCTGACCGAGGGCTCGGCGCAGCTGCCGCCCACGGACGGCCTGCGCTACACCCTCGAAGGCGCGCGCGTGATCGTGCGCCCCAGCGGCACCGAGCCCAAGCTGAAGTGCTACCTGGAGGTCGTGGTGCCGGTCGCGGACCGGTCGGGCCTGCCGGCGGCGCACACGCGGGCCGCGGAGCTGCTCGACGCCCTGAAGCGGGACTTCGCCGCGGCAGCCGGAATCTGAGCCCCGGGCCGCCACCCGTACGGGTGGTTCCGCGCGGCAACTGACGCAGCGTGCAGGTGCGCTGCCGGTCACCCCAGGAAGGGTCCGACCGGTAGCGCACCTTCTCGTTCGTCACGCTCGGGAGCCGCAGTGCCGTACGGACCCCTCGCCCGCCTCTCCGCCGACACGCCGTTCCGCGTCCCCTCCTCGCGCCGCTCCCGTCCCGCCGCGCGACCGCAGCGGGGCCGCCGCGCGCGGGCGGGCGACGCACTGCGGCACGCGGCACCCGCGCTCCTGGCGTATGCCGCGGTGCGCGTCCTCGGCCTCCTCGTGTTCGCCTTCTGGGCGCGCCGCGAGCACCGCGGTGTCTGGCACCTGCTCGCCGAGTCCTGGGACTGCGACTGGTACCTGAAGATCGCCGGGCAGGGTTACGCGGACACGCTCGGCCACGCCTTCGACTCGAACAACCTGGCGTTCTTCCCGCTGTACCCGCTGCTGATCCGGGCGGGCGAGCAGCTGGCGCCCGCGCCGCGCGGGGCGGTGGGCCTGGCGATCGCGTTCGCGGCCTCGTTCCTCGCGGCGTGGGGGATCTTCAAGGTCGGCGACCGGCTGCACGGGCGGCGGGCCGGGGTGCTGCTCGTGGTGCTGTGGGCGTGCCTCCCGGTGTCGCTCGTGCAGTGGATGGGCTACACGGAGTCCCTGTTCACGGCGTTCGTGGCGTGGTCCCTGTACGCGGTCCTCACCGGGCGCTGGGTGTCGGCGGGGGCCCTTGCCGCGCTCGCGGGCCTGACGCGGCCGACGGGGATCGCGCTCGCCGCCGCGGTGAGCGTGACGGCGGTGCTCGCGCTGCGCCGCCGCTTCTCGGCGGCCGCGCTCGCGGGCGCGGTCCTCGCGCCCCTCGGCTGGCTCGCGTATGTCGGCTGGGTGGGGGTCAGGCTCGGCCGCTGGGACGGCTACTTCGCGGTGCAGAAGTGGTGGCACAACGAGTGGGACGGCGGGGTCGGCACCCTGCGCTGGGTGAAGAGCCTGTTCCTCGTGGAGCGGCCGCAGCTGTTCCTGGTGATGGTGACGCTGGTGCTGTTCGGCGCGCTCGTGCTGTTCGCGATGTCGGTGGCGGGGCGCGAACAGCCGCTGCCGCTGCTCGTGTTCACGGGCCTGCTGCTCGCGATCGTGCTCGGTTCCCGCGGGGTGTACTTCCCCCGGGCGCGGTTCCTGATGCCGGGCTTTCCGCTGCTGCTCCCGGTGGCGCTTGCGCTCGCCCGGGCCCGGGCGCGGGTGGTGGTGCCGGTGCTCACCGGCGCGGCCCTGACGTCGGCGGCCTTCGGCGGGCACATGCTGCTCGTGTGGCTCGGCCCGCCGTGAGGCGCGCGGGCGGCGGGTGCGCCGGGGTGCGCCCGCGCTTGGGTGCACACTGCATCCCGGCCTCGGCCGTGTGGAATCCGGTCCCGTTCCCGGGAAGTCGGCACCCGCCCGGCGCGCGGGGCACCGCGGGAAGACAACGATGCCTCACTATGGAAGCGCTGTCCGGCGGCTCCCCGGCCCCCCAGTGGGAGCCGGCGGCTCGGGCGCCCCGCCACCCCCCCTTGCGAGGCGCCTCCCGGCCGGACACGGCAGTGGCCGTGTCCGGCCCCCATCCGTCCCTGCGGGCTCAGCCGGTCGCGAGCAGCACGGCCAGGACGACCGCTCCCGCCAGGCTCGGGCCGAGGATCTCGTACGCCCAGCGCACCTGCGGCTCGCCCTGCGCGTCGGCCGCGCCCTCGCGGCGCTCGGCGATCTCCCGCAGGTCGTCCATGGCCTGGTCGCCGGGCGCGCGCGTGTTGTCGTGCGCGGTGCCGGGGCGGACCAGGCTCGCGGACGGGTCGTCCGACGCGACCTGCCGCGCGTGCCGCTGCGCGGCCCTCTTGCGGCCGCGCAGGGACACCGGGATCGCCCAGAGCTGGTACTTGGTGCCGTCCTGCGTGAAGACCTCGTTCGAGTATCCGGAGCGGAGCCCCGAGACCGTGCCCCACGGCAGGACGATCGTGCGGAAGGGGTTGCGCACCCGCAGCCGGTCCTCGCTCGCGTACACGGCGGGCCGCACGGTGTAGGCGACGACGAGCGGCACCGCGAGGAGCAGCCCGGCGAGGGCCACCCAGGGGGTGCGCCCCTCGCCCCGGATCAGCGCGTCGACGCCCAGCCAGGCACCGATCGCGAGCAGCAGGACACCGCCCGCGATGGCCGCGTGCGACCGGTAGACGCGGTCCTTGTACGCGGGAGTGGGCTCCGCCGGGGTGGGCTGCGGGTCGCTCGTCATACGGCTGATTCTGCCTGACGCGCCGACGGCCGCCGCGCGCGGCGGGGGTATGGCGATTGGTCCAGACCTAGTACCGTCGAGAGTTGTCATGTACGCCTAACCATCGCCCGGCGACGCGACGGCCCGGCGCGCACGGCCTCCCACACACCCCCCGTACGCACCCCGAGGAGACACCCGCAACGAACACCCCGAGGAGAGTCATGACCCCCACCGGAAGAGGCACCCGGACAGCACCGGGACTCTTACGAAGAGCGGCCGCAGCCCTGCACGGCAGGACCGCCGTGCTGCTCGCCGCCCTGCTGCTCCCCGCGGCCCTGCTCACCGCCCTCTCCGCGGCCCCGGCCATCGCCGCCGGCACCCTCACCGCGAGCTTCACCACCGAGGGCAGCGGTTCGTCCTGGCAGGGCAAGTACGTCGTCCGCAACAGCGGATCCGCCGCGTCCACCGACTGGACCATCGAGTTCGACCTGCCGCCGGGCGTCACCGTCAGCGGCCACACCCACGGCGAGGCGACCGTCTCGGGCAGCCACGTCACCGTGAAGAACGCGTACTACAACGGCCGCGTCCCGGCGGGCGGCAGCACCGAGCCGTACAGCTACCAGTTCACCGCGCGGGGCCCGATCGGCACGCCCACGGGCTGCACGGTCAACGGCGACAAATGCGACGGCACGCCGGACAAGCCCCCCACCGCGCCCGGCACCCCGACCGTCACCACCGCCACCTCCCGCACGATCTCCCTGACCTGGCCCCCGGCCGGCGCGGGCGACTACCCGGTCACGACGTACGAGGTCCTCAGCGGCACCGGCGTGGTCGCGACCTCCACGACGAACAGCGCGACCGTCACCGAGCTGACCCCCGCCACCCGCTACTCCTTCACCGTCCGGGCCAAGGACCGGCGCGGCAACACCAGCCCGCAGAGCCCGCCGGTCAGCGCGACGACCGTGGACCCGTCGACCGACCCGACCCCGCCGACCGCGCCCGGCAATCTGCGCGCCACCGGCAAGACCCAGGTCTCGGCGTCCCTGTCCTGGGAGAAGTCCACGGACAACGTGGCCGTGGCCGCGTACGACGTCTACCGCGGCAAGGACCTGGCGAAGACGCTCCCCGCGTCGGCGACCACCGCGACCGTCGAGGGCCTGACCCCCGCCACCGCCTACACCTTCACCGTCAAGGCGCGTGACACCGCCGACAACGCCTCGCCCGCCTCCAACGCCGTGAACGTCACCACGGACGACGCGGCAGGGCCCGGCAACCACCTCACGGTCGGCTACTTCGCCCAGTGGGGCATCTACGGCCGCCAGCACTTCGTGAAGAACCTGGACACCTCGGGCCACGCGGCCAAGCTCGACGTCATCAACTACGCCTTCGAGAACGTCGACCCGGTCAACCACACCTGCCTGGCCGGGGTCGTCAAGGGCGTCTCCGGCAACCCGCAGGACCCGGACGAGGGCACCGGCGCGGGCGACGCCGAGGCCGACTACGGCCGCGCCTTCTCCGCCGCGCAGTCGGTGGACGGGGTCGCGGACGACGGCTGGGGCAAGCTGCGCGGCAACTTCAACCAGCTCAAGAAGCTCAAGGCCAAGCACCCGCACCTGAAGGTCGTCGTGTCGCTCGGCGGCTGGACGTTCTCGAAGTTCTTCGCCGACGCGGCGGCCACGCCCGCGTCCCGGGAGAAGTTCGTGAAGTCCTGCGTCGACACCTGGATCAAGGGCAACCTGCCCGTCTACAACGGCGCGGGCGGCCCCGGCACCGGCGCCGGCGTCTTCGACGGCATCGACATCGACTGGGAGTGGCCGGGCTCGGAGGGCCACCCGGGCAACCACTTCAGCGCGGCCGACAAGGACAACCTGACCGCCCTGCTCGCCGAGTTCCGCAAGCAGCTCGACGCCACCGGCGGCAGCCACAAGCTCCTGACCGCGTTCACCCCCGCCGACCCGGCGAAGATCGAGGCGGGCTGGGACATCAAGAAGATCTTCGAGTGCCTGGACTTCGCCAACGTCCAGGGCTACGACTTCCACGGCGCGGGCAGCGACAACTCCTGGGAGCCCAAGCGCACCGGCCACCAGGCCAATCTGTACCGCGACGCCCAGGACCCCTACTCCTTCGACTTCAGCATGGAAAAGGCGATCAAGACCTATCTGGACGCCGGGGTGAACCCGCGCAAGCTCACCATCGGCTTCCCCTTCTACGGCCGCGGCTGGAAGGAGGTCGCCGACGGCGGCGCCAAGGGCGAGTGGCAGTCGGCGAACGGCGCGGCCCCCGGCCAGTTCCCGGAGGAGGCGGGCACCAGGGGCTACCACAACCTGATCAACAGCGTCCCGAACATGACCGTCCACCACGACGAGCAGTCCGTCTCCACCTACGGCTACACCGGCAACAACGGCCAGTGGTGGAGCTTCGACGACACCTGGTCGATCGGCAAGAAGACCGCGTGGATCAAGTCGAAGGGCCTGCTCGGCGGCATGGTCTGGGAGATGTCGGGCGACACCCCGACCGGCACCCTCATGACCGCCCTGGACAACGGTCTGAAGTGACCGCCCTCACACCGCATTGAAGTTCGTACCGCGAACTAATATTGTTCGCGGTACGAACTACATGCGCGGCGCACCCGCCGCGCACGACGGACACGGGGAGTGGACACCATGGGCAAGACGGTCGCGGTCATCGGCGGAGGCTACGGAGGATCGGCGGTCGCCAAGGCGCTCGACGAGGAGACCGACGTCGTCCTCATCGAACCGAAGGACGCCTTCGTGCACGCCGCGGGATCCCTGCGCGCGCTCGTGCGCCCGGAGTGGGCGGGCAACATCTTCTTCCCGTACGACGGGCTGCTGCGCCGCGGCCGGGTCGTGAGGGAGTACGCGGCATCCGTGGACGCGGGCGGTGTCACGCTGGCGTCCGGCGCCCGCGTCGAGGCCGACCACATCGTGCTCGCGACCGGCTCGGGCTACCCGTACCCGGCCAAGACCGACACCGACACCGCCGACGAGGCCCTGGGGCGGCTGCGCGCCACGCACGAGGAGCTGGCGGGCGCCGACCGGGTCCTCCTGGTGGGCGCGGGCCCGGTCGGCCTGGAGCTGGCGGGCGAGATCAAGGCCGTGTGGCCCGGCAAGCACGTGACCCTCGTCGACCCGGGCGCGGAGCTGCTCCCCGGCTTCGACCCCGCCCTGCGCGCCGATCTGCGCGGGCAACTGGACGGCCTGGGCGTGGAGCTGCGCCTTGCCACGCGCCTGACCGAGGAGCCGCCCGCCGAACCGGGCCGGGCGAAGACGTTCACGGTGGCAACGACCGGCGGCGAGGGTGCCGAGCTGACGGCGGACATCTGGTTCCGCTGCTACGGCGTGCGCGCCCACTCCGGCTACCTGAGCGACGGCCGCCTCACCACGCCCACCCCCGAGGGCCGGGTGCGGGTCACGGAGTCCCTCACCGTCGAGGGCCACGACCACGTCTACGCCCTGGGCGACCTGACGGACCTCCCCGAGGCGAAGATGGCGGGCCACGCCATGCAGCACGCGGACGTGGTGGCACGGAACATCCTGGCGCGGGTGCGCGGCGAGGAGCCCACCGCCACCTACCGCCCCTCCCCCGTCCCAGCGGTCCTGCTCCCCCTCGGCCCCTCAGGCGGCGTGGGCCAGCTCCCGTCGGACGACGGCACGGGCGCGAACGTGCTGCCCGCGCAGTCGGTGGCCGAGTACAAGGGCAGGACCCTGTTCACCGAGCGCTTCGCGGAGCTGTTCGGCACCGGGGCCTGACCGGAACCGTCCGGTCCCGCGACCCGGCCCGCAGACGGAGGCAGGCGGCGCGGCGGCCCCGCTCAGGCGGAGGCCGCCGCCACGCCGTCCTCGCCCGTGTCCCCGAAGACCACGGGCACCTCGTTGGTGAGCACGAGCCTGCCGAGCAGCCCGGCGAGCTGCGCCCGCTCGGCCTCGCTGAACCCGGCCGGCAGCTCGTCCATGCGTCGGCAGGTGGCGGCGTAGAACTCCTCCACGAGGGCGCTCCCCTCGGTGGTGAGCGCCACGCGGATGGCCCGCCCGTCGACCGGGTCGGGCTCGCGGCGCACGAGCCCGCGCCGCACGGTCCGGTCGACGAGCCCCGTGAGGCTCGACTTGGCGAGCCCCAGGACCGCGCCCAGCTCACTCATCCCGTACGGCTGCGCCATCAGCACGCAGAGCAGCTGGCCCTGCTGGGAGGTGATCCCGTACGCGCGGCTCGACTCGGCGTACACGGCGTTCACCAGGAACGCCCCCCGCACCAGCGCGGTGGCGACCCCCATGGGCTCATCGACGGCTTTCCCCATGACGCAAGCCTATGCGCCCCGGGAGGGGGTGGACCCGGGGGTGGACCTAGGGTGGGGCCGGTGGCCCCACCGTGCGGGAACCTGCCCCTGTACAGGCCGCTACGCGCGTAGATATGCTCCCCTCGTGACTATGCCGACGACGACATCACCCCCAGGGGCAGCCGGGGCGGCCGCGCCCGCCGGCACCCCCTTCGCCGACGTCACGACGTCGGCCGCCACGCTGCACCGCTTCCTGCACGGCCTGCCCGGCGTGGACGCGGTCGGCCTCGAAGCCCGCGCCGCCGCCCTCGGGACGCGGTCGATCAAGGCCTCGGCCAAGGCGTACGCCATCGACCTGGCCATCTCCATGATCGACCTGACGACCCTCGAGGGCGCCGACACCGCCGGCAAGGTCCGCGCGCTCGGCGCCAAGGCCGTCCACCCGGACCCGACGGACCGCTCGACGCCGCGCACCGCCGCCGTCTGCGTCTACCCGGACATGGTGGCCACCGCGAAGGAGGCCGTCGCGGGCACGGACGTGAAGGTCGCGTCGGTCGCGACCGCGTTCCCCGCGGGCCGCGCCGCCCTCGGCGTGAAGCTCGCGGACGTCCGCGACGCCGTCGCCGCGGGCGCCGACGAGATCGACATGGTCATCGACCGCGGCGCGTTCCTCTCCGGCGACTACCTGAAGGTGTACGAGGAGATCGTCGCCGTCAAGGAAGCCTGCGGGCAGGCCCGCCTGAAGGTCATCTTCGAGACCGGCGAGCTGTCGACGTACGACAACATCCGCCGCGCGAGCTGGCTCGGCATGATCGCGGGCGCGGACTTCATCAAGACCTCCACCGGCAAGGTCGGGGTCAACGCCACGCCCGCCAACACCCTGCTGATGCTGGAGGCCGTCCGCGACTTCCGCGCGCAGACCGGCGTGCAGATCGGCGTGAAGCCCGCGGGCGGCATCCGCACCTCGAAGGACGCCGTCAAGTTCCTGGTCCTGGTGAACGAGACCGCGGGCGCGGACTGGCTGGACAACCACTGGTTCCGCTTCGGCGCCTCCAGCCTGCTCAACGACCTGCTGATGCAGCGCCAGAAGCTGGCCACCGGACGTTACTCCGGCCCTGACTACGTGACGGTGGACTGATCACCATGGCATCTGTATTCGAGTACGCACCGGCCCCCGAGTCCCGCTCGGTCGTCGACATCGCCCCCTCCTACGGCCTGTTCATCGACGGCGAGTTCACCGACGCGGCCGACGGCAAGGTCTTCAAGACCCTCTCGCCGTCCACCGAAGAGGTCCTGTCCGAGGTCGCGCAGGCCGGCGAGGCGGACGTCGACCGCGCGGTGAAGGCCGCCCGCAAGGCCTTCGAGAAGTGGTCGGCGCTGCCCGGCGCGGAGCGCGCGAAGTACCTCTTCCGCATCGCCCGCGTCATCCAGGAGCGCAGCCGCGAGCTGGCCGTCCTGGAGACCCTCGACAACGGCAAGCCGATCAAGGAGACCCGCGACGCGGACCTCCCCCTGGTCGCCGCGCACTTCTTCTACTACGCGGGCTGGGCCGACAAGCTCGACCACGCCGGCTACGGCGCGAACCCCCGCCCGCTCGGCGTCGCGGGCCAGGTCATCCCCTGGAACTTCCCGCTCCTGATGCTGGCCTGGAAGATCGCCCCGGCCCTCGCGGCCGGCAACACGGTGGTCCTGAAGCCCGCCGAGACGACCCCCCTGTCCGCCCTGTTCTTCGCGGACATCTGCCGCCAGGCGGGCCTGCCCAAGGGCGTCGTCAACATCCTTCCCGGGTACGGCGACACGGGCGCGGCCCTCGTCGCGCACCCCGACGTGAACAAGGTCGCCTTCACCGGCTCCACGGCCGTCGGCAAGGAGATCGCCCGCACGGTCGCGGGCACGGACAAGAAGCTCACCCTGGAGCTGGGCGGCAAGGGCGCGAACATCGTCTTCGACGACGCCCCGATCGACCAGGCCGTCGAGGGCATCGTCACGGGCATCTTCTTCAACCAGGGCCAGGTCTGCTGCGCGGGCTCGCGCCTGCTCGTCCAGGAGTCGATCCAGGAAGAGCTGCTCGACAGCCTCAAGCGCAGGATCTCGACCCTCCGCCTGGGCGACCCGCTCGACAAGAACACCGACATCGGCGCGATCAACTCCGCCGAGCAGCTGGCCCGCGTCAGCGCGCTCGCCGACCAGGGCGAGGCGGAGGGCGCCGAGCGCTGGTCCCCGGCCTGCGAACTCCCCTCCTCGGGCTACTGGTTCGCCCCGACGCTCTTCACCGGCGTCACCCAGGCGCACACCATCGCCCGCGACGAGATCTTCGGCCCGGTCCTGTCCGTCCTCACCTTCCGCACGCCGGACGAGGCCGTCGCCAAGGCGAACAACACGCAGTACGGCCTGTCCGCGGGCATCTGGACGGAGAAGGGCTCGCGCATCCTCGCGGTCGCGAACAAGCTCCGCGCCGGGGTCGTCTGGGCCAACACGTTCAACAAGTTCGACCCGACCTCGCCCTTCGGCGGCTACAAGGAGTCGGGCTTCGGCCGCGAGGGCGGCCGCCACGGCCTGGAGGCATACCTCGATGTCTGACGCACGTCTCAGTGTCTTCAAGACCTACAAGCTGTACGTCGGGGGCAAGTTCCCCCGCTCCGAGAGCGGCCGGGTGTACGAAGTGACGGACTCGAAGGGCACCTGGCTGGCCAACGCCCCGCAGTCGTCCCGCAAGGACGCGCGGGACGCGGTCGTGGCGGCACGCAAGGCCTTCGGCGGCTGGTCGAACGCGACGGCGTACCTGCGCGGCCAGATCCTCTACCGCGTGGCCGAGATGCTCGAGGGCCGCCGCGAGCAGTTCGTGCGCGAGGTCGCCGACGCGGAGGGCCTGTCGAAGGCCAAGGCCGCCGCGGTGGTCGACGCGGCGATCGACCGCTGGGTCTGGTACGCGGGCTGGACCGACAAGATCGCCCAGATCGCGGGCGGGGCCAACCCGGTCGCGGGCCCGTTCCTCAACCTCTCGACCCCCGAGCCGACGGGTGTCGTCGCGGTGGTCGCGCCCCAGGAGTCGTCCTTCCTGGGCCTGGTGTCCGTGCTCGCCCCGGTGATCGCCACGGGCAACACGGCGGTCGTCATCGCCTCCGAGAAGGCCCCGCTGCCCGCCCTGTCCCTGGGCGAGGTGCTCGCCACGTCCGACGTCCCCGGCGGCGTGGTCAACATCCTCTCCGGCCGGACGGCGGAGCTGGCGGCCCCGCTGGCCGCCCACCAGGACGTGAACGCCATCGATCTGACGGGCACCACCGCGGACCTCGCGAAGGACCTGGAGGTCGCGGCGGCCGACAACCTGAAGCGCGTACGGCGTCCACAGGCTGTGGACAAGGACTTCACCGCGTCCCCTGGCACGGAGCGCCTCACCGCGTTCCTGGAGACCAAGACCGTCTGGCACCCCACGGGCTCGCTCGGCGCGTCCGGCTCGTCGTACTGACACCCCACGCCCCGCGAACGCCGGACGGACCTGTTCCCGGTCCGTCCGGCGTTCGCCGTCGAGGGGCGGCGACGGGGAGCCGTCACCCGGGCAGCAGCCCCGCCACCGTCCCCGTCACGGGCAGGTCGCCCAGCGCCCCGCCCTGCGTCAGCGGGCCCGTCGCCATCGCCGTGCTCACCGGCTGGAAGTCGGCTACCTGCGTGCCCACCCCGTTGTCGAGCGGATCCACGCCCGTCCCCGCGAGCGGGTCGAGCTTCAGCCGCTTCGCCGGCGCGAGCGCGGGACCCAGGGCGGCGGAGGCCGCCTGCACGTCCAGGCCTCCCAGACCACCGGCCTGCGAGGTGACGGGCGGCGGCACGGCCTCCGCGGCACTCGCCCCGGCCACGCCGACACCGAGGGCGGCCCCCGCCGCGGACACCGTGAGCCCCGCCCGCAGCAGCGCCCGCGCGGGGGCGGAGGACGAGGCCGACGCGGCGTTCCCCGCCGCGGATCGAAGGGGGTTTCGCGCCATCTGGACCATGTGGACCACCTAACGAACTCTCCGTGCGTAATCGTGCGCGCACGCAGCGTAGTCGCACAGGGACATTCCCACCAAAGCCCGCCCCGCCGGGGCCGCGTCCGGAGGGAATGCGACACACTGGTCTCTCGTGAGTTCCCATGTTCCGGAACTCACGCTCAAGAACTGCCTCTGACCTGCGAAAATACCCTTGAAGCCTCCAGATCCCGTGCACACATGTGCGCACGGAATATCGGGGGACCCAGGATCCGAAGATGTTACGCAGCGGCACATCGCTCCGGCGGTGGCACAAGGACCAGCGGCAGCAGAGGTGGCCTTCGCGGTGCACCGGAGCCCGGACGCGGCCGGTTCCGGGCTGTGCACGACAGACCGACCGCCGTGAGACTGTCGCCAACCCGTACGGGCCAACCGTCGCGTCCCGTACGCCCCTGGCACAGGCGGGAGGACACGTGAGTCACCGATCGCGCCGCGTCCTGGCAACGGGTGCCGTGCCGGCCGCCGCCACGAGCGCGGTGGTCACAGGAGCGCCGCCCGCGCAGGCGGCCACCACGGCACACTGCCCCACGTCCACAACCATCGTCATCCTGCCGACCGGGCAGGGGTACTGGTTTCCCATCCTGATGCTGTCCGCTGCCGCCTGCGGCTTCGTCGACAACGGCGCCCCCTACCGCTTCACCATCGACAAGGCGACAACAACCGTATACATCGCAGGGAATCCCTCGACGTACGTCGTCGAGAACCTCAAGACGGAGCACACACACGCAGTGGTACGAACTGCCGGTCTCCTCTATGCCTACGGCTGCCACCCCTGAGCGCTTTCCCGCACCGGGAGCGGCCCGGGAGCTGGGTGAGAGGCAGTTCACCCACCTCCCGCGGGGCTCGGCCGCACGCTGGAACGGAGGTCGACTTGTCGCACGGCCAGCGGTTCCCGGCTTCCTCGCCGAGCGGGTGTTGCTGAGTCTGGCCGACGGCTGGGTGGCTGTACGGCCGCCGTCACATTGCCTTGTTTCGCCAGTAGGCGAGGTCGCGTTGAAGGCCCGACAGGTGCAGGTCGTCTTCGCCCAGTGCTCGCGCCATGTGCTCCAGCAATTGTTCGGTCACGGCGGCGGCCCCGGCAGCATCCCCTGCTCGACCGCGGGCAGCAGCAAGGTTGTGCCAGACATCGATGATGCCGGGATGGAACTCTCCCAGAACCCGGATCTTGTCGGCCAGCAGGGAGGCGAAAGCCTCCGCGGCGCCCAAGTCGTCCCCCGCCTCCCCCTGGTACATGGCGTGGCTGTTACGGGTGTTGAAGGTGCTGGGGTGGTCCTGGCCCAACACCTGGATCTGATCGGCCAGCAGGGCGGAGAGGGCCTCCGCGGCCCCCGATGCGTCCCCTGCCTTCCCTTGGTAGAAGGCGAGGTCGTGCCGGGTGCTGAGGACGTCGGGATGGTCCGCACCCAGCACCCGGGTCCAGTCAGGCAGCATGGCGGAGAGGGCCTGCGCGGCTCCGGCCGCGTCCCCGGCCTCCGCCTGCCACTTGGCGAGACTGCGACGGCTACAGAGAGTGATGCGATGGTCCTCACCCAGGACCCGGATCGTGTCGGCCAGCAGGCTGGCCAAAGCCTCCGCAGCGCTCAAGGCGTCCCCCGCCTCCCCCTGGTAGATAGCAAGGTTATGCCGGGTGGCGAGGGTGTCGGGATGGTCCGCACCCTGCACGCGGGTCCGGTCGGACAGCAGGACGGAGAGGGCCTGCACGGCTCCGGCCGCGTCTCCCGCCCGCCCCCGCCAAGTAGCAAGGTGGTAACGAGTAGTGAGAGTGTTGGGATGATCCTCGCCCAGCACTCGCACCATGCGTCCCAGCAGGTCGGCGCAGACCGCTGCGGCGCCGGCCTCATCCCCTGTCTCCCCCCACCAGGTGGCGAACTCACCCTGGACAACAAGGGTGTGGGGATGGTCCCTGCCGCACACTCGCACCATGCGTCCGAACAGGTCAGAGAGGGCCTGTGCGGCTCCGTCCACATCTCCCGTCTTTCCTTGCCAGGTGGCAAGGGCACCTCGGACCGTGAGGGTGGTGGGGTGGTCAGGGCGGAGACGGCGGCCGAGAGTTTCGGCAAGGTGCTGGTAGTAATCACGGGCGGCGCCTACCTGGCCGGAATCGCCGAGGCTGTCGCCGTAGCGATGCAGCACCTCATGCGGGCGCGGCCGGTACAGGAAATCCTCGGCGCATTGAGCGAGAGAGGCGGTGTTGGCACGCAGGGCCTGGGCGAGGCCGGTGTCGCATTCGGCCTCGGACCAGGCGGCCAGCAGGGCGTCGGCGGCGACACGCGCGGTCCGGTGCTGCCGACGGCGGGTGAGGGTGTCGCGGGTGGCTCGCTGGATGAGCTGATGAACGCGGACGGCCTGGTGCGGGATGGTAGGGGTGTGGTCGACGAGGCTGAGGCGGTGCAGGGCCCGCAGGGCGCCGATCGCTTCCTCAAAGTGGACAGGAGTGGAAGCCCACCTCACCACCGGCCACCGCTTCCAGCGCCGTGATCGTCCAGGGCCAGTGCGGTGTTTGGCGAGGTAGGCAAGCGTCGGTGCGCTGGTCAGGACATCCTGGGGAATGCCGTTGGCGTCGAGCAGGGATGCCAGCTGGAGCATGGGGCGGGCCAGGCCGACAGGGCGCAGGGTGTCGGCGCGCTCGATAGACAGGGACCAGGCCGCGGCCAGCGGCAGGGCCTGGTCGTCGGGCAGGACGTCGGGGGCGAGCGCGGCGAGGGTGGTGGTGCGATCGGCGAGCAGAGCGCGGTACCCGGCCACGGATTCGGCGGTGTCGATGAGGTAGGCGGCGGCCTGGGCGAGGGCCAGGGGCAGACGGCCGAGGTCGTCGGCCAGCGCGCTCAGCTGGTTGGCGGGTTCGTCGTGTTCGGTCAGGGCGGTGGTGAGATAGGTGAAGGCCTCGTCGTCGGTGAACAGGCCGACCTGGATGGTGTGGCGGCCGTCGGCGGCCAGAGCAGCGTCCCGGCGGCGGGTGGTGACCAGAGTGCGGCCGTGAGGGCTGGTCGGCGGCCACAGGCCTTTGAGGTCGTCGGGGTCGGCGACGTCGTCCAAGACGATCAGCCACCGGCACGGCTTCGCCGCGGCCTTGGGGGTGAGCCAGGTGAGGAAGGACCGGGCGGCCTGTTCCGGGTCATTGGGGTCGGCCCGGCACAGCTCGATCCCGGCCTGGGCGTAGCGGGTCACGAGGGAGGAGCGGTCGCTCGCGGCGATCCACACCAGGACATCCAGGCGGCCCGTGGCGCTGGTGTCGCTCCAGGCGGCGCGAGCGTAGTCGGCGGCGAGCTGGGTCTTGCCGACCCCTCCCATGCCCGTCAGCAACTGGGTGAGGACCGTGGTGCCGCCTCCGTCGGCCGTGGCGCGCAGACGGTGGGACTCAACGCGGTGCTGGAAGGACCCCGCGGCGGGCGGGATGACACCGACCTGGTGCGGCCAGGGCGCCGGTTCCTGGGGCGGGCGCTGCTGCACCGTCAGGCTGTGGACGTAACCGGTGATGGCCGTTGCGCCGCCGGTGGCGGTCGCGTCCCCGGTACGGGACACGCGGACCGGGCCCAGGATCCCTTGGCCGGTTCCCGGGGCCGGGCTGCGGTAACCGGTCACAGCCGACCCGCCGCCCAAGGCCGTGGCGTGGCCGGTGTCCGCCGCGGTCACCGGCGGCTCGGGCTCCTCGCCCTGCGGCGTACGCGACGTTCCTCTCGCCATGGGCCCGAGCCCCTAGTTCGTGTAGTCGATGCCGGAAACGGAGTTCTCGCCGCTGGCCTCTCCCGTCCGCTGGGCGGTCGCCCGCCCGCGCCCCCGGCCGCCGGGCCGCTTGATGCCGCTGACGCCCCCACGGTGGGCCTTCCCTGTCCGAACGGCCCGGTCCGTCGGCCCGGCAGGCGGCGGGTGCTGGAACACAGCCCAGAGCAGGGCCACGATACCGACCGCGCCCTGAATGGAGGCCCCGGCCAGCTCCCCCGCACCCGGGCTGTTGAGCAGCCAGACCAACGGCGTCGAAACGATGCCCACCGCCGCCAGCACCATGACCGCGATCCTCCACCCCCGCGTCATGCCAACCCCCTGCACACGTCTCTGACGGGCCGCCAGACCAGCATCCCGCCACTTCGTACGGGCTCGCCACCTCGCCGTCAGCGCATACGCCACCAGCGGTATCCGATCCAGCACAACGCACGTAGGGCAGACTCCGAACTCCTCCTGCAGCACAGCGAGTGTGCCGATCGACTCCTAGATCGAGGGGAGCACCTCGTGCGGAGTAGCCGACATTCCATGGATCTCAGTGAATCCAGCGAGATAGGGGACGCCGCGACCGGCTCATCAACGAGTTGGCCCCGCAGCGCAGCAAACTGCCCATCACGAGCCTGTCCAGGCCACCCCCACGGTCAGCGTCCGCCAGATGCCCACCACCCTGCGGACGCCGCGGGGCCGGCGGCACCACCCGCTGGAACAACCCCCACAGGACTTCCGGCGCCAACCGTTCGACAAGCGCAGCAGTCATCAACCCAGACTGCTGCAAGATCACACCAACTGAAATGGCGTCTAGCCGGTACATCGTCATCCTCGCGGACCGGGCCTACCAGGGCGCCGGCTCAACCGTCCGCACGCCGTACTACCGCCACCGCGAACAACCCCACCACTACCAGCAGTTCAACCGATACCACGCTCGCCTCCGCGCCCCGGCGAACGCGCCTTCGCCTAGTTGAAAACCTGGCGAATCCTGCGACGAACCCGATGTTCCACCCGCCGCATCGGCACCACCGTCCAAGCTATCCACACGCTGATGACCTGCGACTATTCAGGATGAAAGAGGCTCAGTGGCCGTCGATACAGCACTCCAGCGGACGTGACCCGCCCCTTGATCTCTGTTGGTCGTGAGGGAATCTCCCCACACAGAGGAATGAGCCATTCCTTGTCCGGATCCGGCCTGCAACGACCAGAGTCGATCAGGCTTCGCAGTCGAGTAGATAGAATTGACGCTGACCAGTCGTGCTGAATTCACAGGGGGTATGGGCATGAATCGTGCCCGAGCGAGACACATGGCTGCAGCAACCGCCATGGTTACGTTGGGCGGCCTGTTAGGGGCGGCTCCTGTCGCGGCTCAAGAAGGGTCTGCCTCAGGTGCCCTTTCCGCCAGTCAGGTTGATAACCTGTCACGCCTGACAGAGACCTACTTGCAGACGCGCGCCAGCATGGTGACAGCCCATCCGCCTACTCTTCGAGCGGCACGCGTGGCTGCCACCTCTCCCATGGCTAACCGGCTTGAAAGCGAGTTCGATCAGCTCACCGCCAAGGGGAAGACGTACAAAGAAGTGGACGGCGGTTACACCAAGGCCGTTGTCGACGTCACCGTTACGGATACGTCGCTGAACGGGAACACTGCGACTCTCCAGATCACCGAAGACACCCGTCTCTACATGCCGTTTACGGCTGAAGAGATCGCTGAAGGGGCTCCCGAATACGAGGAGATGTCACTTCCTCATAAGGTGACCTTCACGCAGAGCGCTGACGGTGCGTGGTTGCTCGCCTCGGACAAGGCGGACACAGGAAACGGCCCCACGCCCAGTACGCAAGTGTCGGAGCCTACAACGGGTGACGACGCGGCGGACGAGGCCGGCGGCGTCCCCGAAGAAGATGAGGGCGACAAGGAGGCGCCGGCTTCCACGGACGAGCTGCCCGGTGGAGATGCTGGGGACGGAAAGCCTAATAACGTCGATGACAGTGAACAGGCGCTGTTCGGGTACAACTACAGCGCAATGGTGAAGTATGCCAACAAGCACTGGAAGAACCACAACGGTCATTTTCGCACCTATGGAAATGACTGCACCAACTTCATCTCCCAAGCAATGGATGCTGGCGGCTGGGGCGCCAAGGGCGGATCATTGCTCCAGCGCCGGAGCAACAAATACTGGTTCTACGGTCCGTTCAAGTTCACGACCAGCTACACGTGGGCTGGCGCCGAGAACTGGTATTGGTTCGCGATTAAGCATTCCAAGCGGACCAAATTCCGCAACAACGTCTACAAGCTCGTCAGTTCCGACGTGCTCCAGGTTGACTTCGACCGCAATAACAACGTCAATCACACGATGATTGTCACCAAGAAGTACCGTGGGACTCCGTACCTGACGTATCACACCAGTGACACGCACAACAAGAGCTTCAAGAAGATACTGGCCGACCATCCGAGGGCATGGTGGTACCCGCACCGCACCTGACATCATGTGCGCACCGCAGACCGCCTAAAGGGGGAGCAGCCGTATGTACCGGCGATACTTCGTGGCCGCAGCTTTGGTGGCGGTAGGGCTCTTGTCCGGGTGCAGCTCCGACGACGAAGAACCCGCTCGTTCCGATGGCTCGCGTAGCACTCAGGTCGACGACGCACGTCGAGCTCGGAGCGCTGTCGAGTCCTATGTGAAGGCACTGAACTCTCGTGACGCTGATGGGCTGATCAAGGTCGGCGGAGTTCCTGACGACTCCCGTTCTCGGCGCGAAGCTCGCCAGATCCTTGCCGACAAGGGAGGCCGGGGCCTGTCCATCAAGGATGTTCAGGTCGACTTCGACATGGGATCGAAAGTCGGGTCCGCGAAGCTCATGGCAAAGGACAAGTCCGGCAAGGACATGCGTGACACCTTTACGGTGATGCGCGAGGACAGCACGTGGCAACTCGTCGTCTTCACCGACCGGCCGGGGTCGTCCGGCAAGCAGACAGCGTCAACCGAGACGCCAAGCCGTTGAGCTGAGGGCGCGTCACGGCAAGTTAAACAGGGCAGGGAGCATGTCCGCTCCCTGCCCTGAACTCTGGCGGTCAGCCCAGCGGGTTCGGCTTGATCGTGATGCGGTCCGTGTCGAAGTGAGACTGCCGCCAGCCCGTACGGGCCAACCGCCGCGCCCCGCTTCCGGGCTGCCTCCCTGCCGGAGCGGACCACCGAGGCACCGCGCCAGCGCACCTGTACGGGTATCAGCTCGCCTATGACGTGATCCCCTGCCTGGGCTGGGGAACTGACAGCCCGACGGCCTGCCACACCGGCGACAACCACTCCTGTCAGCAGCCCGAACACCTGCGGCTCTCCGAGGGGCGGCCGGACGTGCGCGCGACATCGCCGCCGCAATACGCGCGAGGCTCGCGCTCCGGGAGTCCGACGTTGAGATCACCCGCCGGATCAGGGCGGCCGCAGCTGCGGGCAGGCCCCTGAGCCTGTGGTGACAGCCCTCCCTCCTCACACAACCGCGATTGGAGCGCGAACACCGTGCTGCAGGTCGGTGTTCAGGTGGTCGCTGCTATTGGTGGCTCGTCAGGATGACGCCGCGGTAACTGCCGGATTTACTACGGCGGGGCCCCTACCGTGGTCATCGCGACCTGCTGCGGACTCTCCGGCCGCCGTAGGCGAGGTGCACGCACTTGCTGCGACAGTGCCAGACGAGCGGGACGGGCGTGACGATCGAACCAGTGGCCAGACGCGAGAGCGGGGGCGCGCTCCGCCTGCCGCGCGCCCAGGTCGTGCCACTGTCCGTCCCGCCCGCGTCGTACACCGCGGTGGTCGAGCGGTACCCCACCGGCGCGGTCATCGCGCAGTCCTCCGCGCGGATCTACCGGATCTCGCTGACGACATGGGGATGGATGCTCGCCGGTGAGGCGGCACCGACCGGCCCGTCCCGCCGGACCGCGAAGCCGCCCGTCTTCCCCGTCGCCGCGATCGACGACCCGGCGCTTCCGGAAGTGCTGGCCGAACTGGCGGCGGCACGGGCTGACGAGAGGGACGCCGACACCGTCAACCGCGAGCTTTCCATTGGGGAGTCGCAGCGCGCGACACCGATCGCCAGGACTACGGTGGCCCGGCCATCGTGCCCACCTTGTGACAGCTGCTCCACCTCGCGCGAAACGCCATGCACCACCAGGTAGCGGGGCAGGAGGGCGAGAACATCACGTACCCGGAGGCGACGGCGGGGATCGGGATCTAGGAGTCCAAGGCCGCGTCCCTCAGGCGACGCCGTGACCGGGACGCAGCAGTCGACGCGGAAGTACTGCGGCGTACGTGCGACCGGTGAGGGTGAGCTGTGCCGTACGAACAACGGTCGCATCTCCGAGAAGCCTCACGTCGGCCGTCTGCGGGAGGCCGAGGAAGTGGTCGACGCCCGGCTCGGTGCCCTTTGGCGACCATCCGGGCGCCGTGTCGGATGCCCGATAGAGATCTCCCCGCAGGAAGCGCGACGGCCCGCTCCTCGCCAGGGGCGGGCCGTGTGATGCCGTAGCTCGCGACGGGCCGCTGGATAGTCCTCGGTGAGCTTTGGGGAAGCAACGCTCAGAAGATCCGACGGATGCACTCATTCGCTGTGCAGTGCCGGAGCCCAGGGACGAACATGTCCCCATGCCCGAGGCGATGTGGATCAAGTTGATTGGCACACTGCCCAGTTTCTTCTGGGCGACCTTCGCCACCATCGTCTATCTGACGTTACGAGGGACGATCATCCAGAAATTGGTCCCGAGGGTCACTGCACTGCGGGCTCTCGGAATCGAGGTGGAGATGGCCGGTCAACTACTCGACGAAGCTGCCGAGGACAGCGATACCCCCGTGACTCCTAGTGCGAAGCGTGGAGTCCTGAACAGACTTGACCACGCGGCTGCCACATTGAAGGACGGCAGGATCCTCTGGATTGACGACCACCCCGAGAACAACAGTGCCTTGATCAGTCTCTTCCGCTCCCTGGACATGGTCGTAGACACGGCTCGTTCGACCAGAGAGGGGCTGGCCTCGCTGCGCCGTGGCTCCTACGACATCCTCCTCAGCGACATAGATCGTGACGGAGACCCTCAGGCGGGGATCCACATGCTGCGCGAGTTGGAGAGGAGGGAGATCGATCTCCCCGTCGTGGTGCACTCGGTGAACTTCAACTCTGAACTCGGAGTGGATCGTCGCATCTTTGCTGCAACCCATCGTCCAGTTGAAATTGTGCACTACGTAATCGATCTGATGGAACGAGTCAGGTTCGGGTCACCGGAGTTCTGAGGTCGGTAGAGCAACTTTACGCCGCAACTACTGCTGAACGTGACCCCACCGAGCCCTGCCCCCCCGGCAGGGTGAGCGGTTCAGTGAGGTGAGGATCATTCCCGCTTGCTTGGGTGTACCTGCTGCTTGGACGCAGCAGGCAAGGTCGAATACGTCCAGAGCAACAGCCCACTTGTAGCGACCCATAGCTTCTCCGCTACCTCGCGCACTTCGCCCACCAACATATTCTGCGACTGGCCCGACTTCCGGTGCCGCGAGTACAGGGCTGCGATCTGCTGAGGTCGCTCACCAGCAACGCTAAACTAATCAATCGCCAGGATGCTGCGAACGAGGAGATTCCGACGTTCTATCTGACGGTTGATCTCGTCGAGGAAGTCCGTCGCCTTCATCTTGTGCTGCTCGTCAAGGTCCAGGTGTACGGAGACGATCACCTTTTTATCGCCCGGCGGAATAAACCTCCTGCCGCCTCAGCTACAGGCGACTTTCCTCGGCTCCAGGAGAGGGCGCGAGCGAACATCGCAGCCAGATACTCGCCCTCATTGGCACACCTCATCAGGCGCTCTCGCGGCTCGGGGTGCAGCCGGGCTGTCCTCGCTGCCCTCGAGCGTGTATCCGCCAGAGAAGCCGCAAGAGCAGCGGCGGCGTCGCAGCCCGTGGCCGCTGAGACGCTGGATGTAACACCCCGGCCACTCAGCGTCTGGCGCACGCGCAGAACGACGGGGGGAGTGCCCTTCGTCACGGCCACGTCCTCGTGTCCCACGACGCCGAAGGACGCGTAAGCGCGCTCGTGGCGGAGGCGCCAGCATCCCTAGCGGGCAGAGCCGATTCATGTCACCGTCACCCAGATGGGGATAATGCCTCGCGGGCGCCACTAGAAGCCGTGCCATCAGGGCTTGGGACGGCAGTGACCCGAGACCACCGACTGCTGCTCCTGCTGGCTTCGTGGGGGGGGGGGGGGGGGGGGGGGAGAGCCAAAAAAAAAAAAAAAAAAAAAAAACCAACCCAAACCGAACAAACCAAAAAAACCCACCACCTCCGGC
>NZ_JBWKJZ010000035.1:71791-92195 GCF_056431945.1 Streptomyces sp. NPDC045778 | reverse complement strand
GGTACTGCAGGGGGGACCCTGTGGGAGAGTAGGACGCCGCCGAACAAATTGTGAGGGAAACCCCCGTGCCTGATGGCACGGGGGTTTTCTGCGTTATGGGCCCGACCGAATCAGGCCGCGCCGGCATATACACACCGGCGCCTCACCGACGCATTACACCGGCCGTACCAGCTTCGTGTCGTACGCCAGAATGACCGCCTGAACCCGGTCCCGCGCGCCCGTCTTCGCGAGGATGCGGCCCACATGGGTCTTCACCGTCGACTCGGCCAGATGCAGGCGCGCGGCTATCTCCATGTTCGTCCAGCCCTGGCCGATGACCGTGAGGATCTGGCGCTCGCGGTCCGTCAAAGAGGCCAGAAGCGGGTGCTGGGCCGGGTCGGCCGGGTTGTCCGCCGACTCGCCGCTCGGCAGATGGGCCGCGAAGGCGTCGAGGAGGCGCCGCGTCAGCCTCGGGGCCACCACCGCGTCGCCCGTGGCGACCGCGCGGATGCCGGAAAGGAGTTCCTCCGGCAGCGCGTCCTTGATGAGGAAACCGGAGGCCCCCGCGCGCAGACCCGCGTACGCGTACTCGTCCAGGTCGAACGTCGTGAGGATGAGGACACGGGACTGCGAGCCGGACGCGACGATGCGGCGGGTGGCCTCGATGCCGTCCATGTCGGGCATGCGGATGTCCATCAGGACGACGTCCGGACGCAGGTCGGCGGCCATGCGGACCGCGTCGGTGCCGCTGCCGCCCTCGCCCGCCACCGTCATGTCGTCCTGGCTCTCCAGGAGCATGCGGAAGCCGAAGCGTTGCAGGGGCTGGTCGTCGACGATGAGGACACTGGTCACTGAGCGGCTTCCTTCGGGGCGGTGACACGGGGAGGGGCGGTGGTGCCGGGCAGATGGAGGCGGACCTCCCAGCCGGTGGCGGGCAGAGGGCGCGGGCCGGCCTCAAGTGTGCCCGCGTACAGGGACGTTCGCTCGCGCATGCCGGTGAGACCACGGCCGTCGCGGCCCCCTGACACGGGGGTCGCCACGCCGGTGTCCGTGACGGTGACCGTCACCCCGTCGCCGGCGTACGTGATCTCGACCGCCGCCGTCGCGCCCGGGCCGCCGTGCTTGAGCGTGTTCGTCAGGGCCTCCTGCACCACGCGGTACACCGTGAGTTCCTGGCCCGGGGGCAGCGCGTCGGGGCGGCCGTGGACCGTCGTGCGGACGGGCAGGCCCGCGGACCGTACGCCGTCGACGAGACGGGTCAGGTCGGCGAGCGCGGGCTGCGGGGCCAGGGCCGCGGCCTCCGGGGTGTCGTCCCGCAGGACGTCGAGGAGGCGGCGCAGCTCCGCGAGTGCCTGACGGCTGGTGGAGCCGATGGCGTCGAGGGCCTTCGCGGCGTGCTCGGGGGACTTGGCGGCCGCGTACTTGCCGCCGTCGGCGAGGCCCGTGATGACGGACAGGTTGTGGCCGATGATGTCGTGCATCTCGCGGGCGATGCGGGTGCGTTCGGCGGCCGCGGCGAGCTGGGCCTGCTGGTCGCGTTCGACCTCCAGCTGGCGGGCGCGCTCGACGAGGGCCTGGGTGTAGTCCTGGCGGGAGCGTACGGCGATGCCCAGGAGCGCGACGATCGCGTACGCCCACACCTGCGGCACGATCTGCTGGTCCCAACTGCCCTTCGGATAGCGGACGGTCCCCACGAGCAGCGGCACCAGCATCAGCGCGCCCGCCCGGCCAAGGGTCCGCAGCGGCAGCCGCAGCGCGATGCTGAACAGGACGATGAGCTGTACGAGGGAGACCTGGAGCATCGCGCCGGTGCCCGCGTTGACCGTGCCGAACGCCACCATGACGGCGAGGGCCGCCATCGGATGGCGGCGCCGCCACAGCAGCGGCAGGGTCAGGCCGAGGCTCGTCGTGAGGACCAGCCAGGTGGGGACGTGCTGGTTGTGGGCGATGTTGCGCCAGCCGCCGCCGGCGAAGTCGATGCCGCCCGCCGTCACGAAGAAGCCGGTCACCAGCAGGTCCCAGACCAGCGGGCGGCGCTCGTCGACGGCGCGCACCCGCTGGACCAGGCGCTGGACGTACTGGGTGAGGGGGTGCGGATCGTGGGCCACGAACTCATCCTCGTACAGGAGTTCCACGTGTGGGGCGGTGCGGGTCACACGTCGCGGCGCTTGAGCAGGAGCGAGGCGGCGGCCAGGGTCGCGAGGGCCCACAGGGCGAGGGCGAGCAGGGCGGGGCCGGGGGCGATCGCGTTCTCCACGCGGGTGATCGAGCCGAGCGAGGCGGCGGCCTGCGCGGGGAAGCAGCGCACGACGTCGTCCACGGCGTCGAGGGGCAGCGTCCCGAGGATCTCCGGCAGGACGAGCACCGAGCCGACGAACGCGCCGATGCCGCCGGGCACCGAGCGCAGCAGCGCGCCGAGCCCCAGGGCGATCAGGCTCATCAGGGTGAGGCCCGCCGCGTTGCCCGCGAGGGCGCCGAGGACGCCGGAGTCGAAGAGGGACAACTCCTTGTCGGTGTCCGCGAGCCAGATCTGGGCGGTGAGGAAGGTGACGACGTTGGTGACGAAGGACAGCGTGAACACCACCGCGGTGAAGATCGCGGCCTTGGACCACAGGACGGGCAGCCGGCGCGGCACGGCGGTCAGCGAGGCGCGGATCATGCCCGTCGAGTACTCGCCCGCGGTGACGAGGATGCCGAGGACCGCGAGGCAGATCTGGGAGAGCTGGGTGCCGAAGAGGGTGAAGACGATCGTGTCGACGTCGGAGTCGTCGCCGTCGTACGTGCTGCCCATGGTGATGCCGACCGCGAGGACCAGGGCGCTCCCCGCGAGCAGGGTGATCCAGGTGGTGCGCAGCGTCCACAGCTTGTGCCATTCGGAGCGCAGGACGCGGGCCGGGGTGACCCGGTAGGGGGTGGGGGCGGTCGTGGTCATGCCGCTGCTCCTTCCAGGGGCGCGCCGGCCGGGGTCACGTACTCGACGGAGTCGTGGGTCAGGTCCATGAAGGCCTGCTCCAGGGACGCGGTGTGCGGGGTGAGTTCGAAGAGCGGGATGGCGTGGGCGGCGGCGGTGCGGCCGATGTGCTCGGCGTCGGTGCCGCGTATGTCCAGGGTGCTGGGGGCGCCGGTGTCGATGGTCACTCCGGGGCCCGCGAGCAGCTCGGCGAGGCGGGAGGCCGCGGGGGACACGACCTTCACGGAGCCGGTGCCGGACTCGCGTACGAACTTCTCGACCGTCGTGTCCGCGAGCAGCCGGCCGCGGCCGACGATGATCAGGTGGTCGGCGGTCACGGCCATCTCGCTCATGAGGTGCGAGGAGACGAGGACCGTGCGGCCCTCGGCGGCCTGTGCCTTGAGGAGGTTGCGGATCCACAGGACGCCTTCGGGGTCGAGGCCGTTGACCGGCTCGTCCAGGATGAGCGTCGCGGGGTCGCCGAGGAGGGCCGCCGCGATGCCGAGGCGCTGGCCCATGCCGAGGGAGAAGCCCTTGACGCGGCGGCCCGCGACGTCGCTGAGGCCGGTGGCGGCGAGGACCTGCTCGACGCGGGAGCGAGGGATTCCGTGCGTGTGCGCGAGGGCCGTCAGGTGGTGGTACGCGGAGCGGCCCGGGTGCAGGGAACGGGCTTCCAGGAGCGCGCCGACCTCGGTCAGGGGCGCGCTGTGGGTGGCGTAGGCACGGCCGCCGACGGTGCAGTGGCCGCTCGTGGGGGCGTCGAGGCCGAGGAGCATCCGCATGGTGGTGGACTTGCCCGCGCCGTTCGGGCCGAGGAAGCCGGTGACGGTGCCGGGGTGGACCTCGAAGCTGAGGCCGTCGACGGCGGTCTTGGCGCGGGTGCCGCCGCCGTAGCGTTTGGTGAGTCCCTGTGCGCGAATCATGGGTCGATGGTCGCGGTGGGGCGGGCCGCGGCGCGTCGGACCGGGGTCCTCGGCTCGGGCGGGGAGTAGTACCGGGGTACGACGGCGGGTGGCGCGTCGGTGCCGTCAGCAGGTCGCGGAAAACCAGGCGGCTTCGCGCTGGGGTGTTCCCTAGGATCGGTGTATGGAGCACCTCATACGCCCCGTGCGTGGCGACGAATGGCGGCAGGTCCGGGCGCTGCGGCTGCTCGCCCTGCGGGATCCGGCGGCGCCGGTCGCCTTCCTGGAGACGTACGAGAACGCGGTCGGGAAGCCCGACGAGTACTGGCAGGACCGGACCACGAACGCCGCGCCGGGCGGGCCGCTGCGGCAGTTCGTCGCGGAGGGGCCGGACGGCGGCTGGGCGGGCTCGGTGACCGTGCTCGTCGAGGAGCCGGGCGCGCAGAGCGTGCTGGGGGCCGCGGTCGCGGTGCGGCAGGCGCATCTGGTGGGCGTGTACGTGCGGCCCGAGCACCGGGGCACGGGCCTGACCGAGGCGCTGTTCGAGGCGGCGGTGGAGTGGGCGCGGGACCCGGAGGGGGCCGGGGTCGAGCGGGTGCGGCTCTTCGTGCACGAGGACAACGCGCGGGCCGAGGCCTTCTACCGGCGGTTCGGCTTTGTGCGCAGCGGCCGGTCGGCGGCGGTGCCCGGGGATCCGTCGGCGCTGGAGTACGAGATGGTGCTGGAGCGGCCCCTCGGGGGCTAGCCGATCAGTTCGTCGTGGGGCCAGCGGGCGCGGCCCTGTTCGCGGGAGCGGAGCAGGGCGAGGGTGGGCATGCCCTGGTCGGCTCCCGCGGCGAGCAGCTCCGGCAGCTGGGGGAGCGGGGCGACGGCCGCGACGTCGTCGAGTACGAGGGTCAGGGGCGGGTCGAGCCGTCCCGCGGGTGACCGGTCGGCGAGGCCACGGCCGCGCTCGACCATGCTGGAGGCGAGGGCCGTGAGCAGGGGCATCGCGCCCGGGTTCGTCTTGGGGTCCTCGATCGCCTCGCCCACCACGAAGAGGGTGCCGCCCTCGTCGACGAGGGACTCCAGGCTGAGGGAGTCCGCGCGGTTCGGCGTGCAGGACTCCCGTACGTTGAGCGTGAACAGGCAGGACAGGGCGCGGGACGTCAGCTCCTGGGCCATGTCGCGGCGTTCCGCGTACGCGGTGAGCGCCGACTCCAGCTCGCCCGCGGCGCCCGGGGCGGCCTTGGGGTGGGTGCGCAGGACCCGGACGGCGTCCTGGACCTGGGTGCCCTGGGCCCAGCGGTGGACGTGCTTCACGGAGCGGCCGTCCACGGCGGCGGCGTGCAGGAAGCTGCGCAGCAGGAGTTCGGCGGTGTCCGCCACGGCCGTGTCCAGTTTGGCGGTGGGTCTTATGGGGGCGAGCAGGGCGCGGGCGCGGTGGGTCGCCGTGGCCTTGTCCTCGCAGCCGGTGGTGGGGGACCAGTGGAGGCGGGCGGGGGTGTCGCAGAGGTGTGCGGGGTCGTAGACGAGGACGGGGCCCAGTTTGGCGCGGGCGTCCTTCGTCTCCTCCCACAGGGTGGGGTCGGAGGTGATGACCAGGGTCGCGGACTCGGCGTCGGCGATGGCCTCGGCGGCGAGGGGGCGGCGGGTTTCCGGGGTGCCGAGGATCAAGGGGGTGCGGGGGGTGGGGACGGCGGGGGGTCGCTTGGCAAGGGCGGGCTCCGGCGCGGGCTCTGCTTCGAGCGGTTGCTCGGCGGTGGGGGCTGTGCCCACCCGTTCCACCCCCTGGGCGGACCAGTTGCCCACAGCGGGAGCGGGGGGCTCCGTCGTGAGCGCGGGTGTGCCCGTGCGGCGGGCTCTGCGGACCGCCCGGAAGCGGGTCAAGGTGCCCATGACGAAGATCGTGAGGACGATCAGGACCATCACCTGGCCGATGAGGAAGCCCCAGAAGAGGCCGTAGCCGGAGAGCTGGTCGCGGGGGGTCGCGGGCCAGGCGCCCGCGACGTCGTGGGGTTCCTGGACGAGGTGGCGTACGGCGGGCGGCGTGTTGTTGAACGTGACGTGCTCGGGCCAGGCGCCATGGGCCCACAGGCCCGCGATGCCCGTCGCCGACCACATGAGGAAGACCATGCCGACCACGAAGGCCAGGACGCCCACGAGCAGGGCGTCCGGGACGCCGCGGTCGCGGCCGCGCTGGTCCTGGGGGCGGTCCCGGTAGCGGTCCTGCTCCATGTCACGCCACCGTCGACCGGGAGGTCCCCGCGGGGCCTTCGCCCATCTGCCGTTCCATGTACGCCGCCCTTTCCTCCGCCTCCCGTTCGGCCGCCGCGAGCGCGTCGTCGGCCGCGAGCAGGTCGCTCGCGGACTCCGTCATGGCGCGGTCGGTGAAGACCAGGGGGCGCTCCGTGTCCGTGATCAGGTGTTTGACCACCTGGACGTTGCCGTTGACGTCCCAGACCGCGATGCCGGGCGTCAGGGTGGGGATGATCTCAACCGCCCACCGGGGCAGGCCGAGGACACGGCCCGTGGCGCGTGCCTCGTCCGCCTTCTGGGCGTAGATCGTGCGCGTGGACGCCATCTTCAGGATGGCGGCGGCCTCCTTCGCGGCCGCTCCGTCGACGACGTCCGAGAGGTGGTGGACCACCGCCACGAACGACAGGCCGAGGCGCCGGCCGAACTTCAGCAGGCGCTGGAAGAGCTGCGCCACGAACGGCGAGTTGATGATGTGCCAGGCCTCCTCGACGAGGAAGATGCGCTTCTTCCGGTCGGGGCGGATCCAGGTGTGCTCGAGCCACACGCCGACGATCGCCATGAGGATGGGCATGGCGATGGAGTTGCGGTCGATGTGGGACAGGTCGAAGACGATGAGCGGCGCGTCGAGGTCGATGCCGACGGTCGTGGGGCCGTCGAACATGCCGCGCAGGTCGCCGTCCACCAGCCGGTCGAGGACGAGCGCCACGTCCAGACCCCAGGCCCGGACGTCGTCTATGGCCACGTTCATGGCCTCGGCGGACTCCGGTTCGGGGTGGCGCAGCTGCTCGACGATGTCGGTGAGGACGGGCTGGCGGTCGACGATGGCCTCGTTGACGTAGGCGTGCGCGACCTTGAGGGCGAAGCCGGAGCGCTCGTCGAGGCCGTGCCCCATCGCCACCTCGATGATGGTGCGCAGCAGCGCGAGCTGGCCGGTGGTGGTGATGGCCGGGTCGAGCGGGTTGAGGCGGATGCCCATGTCGAGGGCGGCCGTCGGGTCGAGCCGGATGGGGGTTATCCCCAGCTCCTGCGCGATGAGGTTCCACTCGCCGACGCCGTCCTCGCCTTGGGCGTCCAGGACGACGACCTGGCGGTCCTTGAAGCGGAGCTGCCGCAGGACGTACGTCTTCTCCAGGGCGGACTTGCCGTTGCCGGACTCGCCGAGGACCAGCCAGTGAGGGGCCGGGAGCTGCTGGCCGTACAGCTGGAACGGGTCGTAGATGTAGCCCTTGCCGGAGTACACCTCGCGCCCGATGATCACGCCGGAGTCGCCGAGTCCCGGCGCGGCCGTCGGCAGGTAGACCGCCTGGGCCTGGCCCGTCGACGTGCGCACCGGAAGGCGGGTGGTCTCGACCTTCCCGAACAGGAAGGCCGTGAACGCGTCCGTGAGGACGGTCAGCGGATCCCGCATCGCACCTTCACACCCCTACCGTTGTGGTTCATCGCCGGATGCCGGTCGCGAACGGCAGCGTGTTCACGAATGCCCGGTGGTGCTCGCGGTCGCACCACTCCAGTTTCAGATACGACTTTCCGGCCGAGGCCCTTATCGTCCGCTTGTCGCGGGCGAGGGCTTCGGGGGAGCGCGAGGAGACGGTGATGTAGCCGACGAGGTTGACGCCCGCCGCGCCGCTCGCGAGGTCCTCGCCGCGCTGGTCGAGGCGGGAGTGCGAGGCGATGTCACGGGGGTCGACGGTGCGGTTCATCTTGGCCTGACGGCTGGCTTCCGCCTCGTCGTTGGTCTTCTCCGTGAGCATGCGCTCGATGGCGACCTCGGTGGGCTCCAGGTCCATGGTGACGGCGACGGTGCGGATCACGTCCGGGGTGTGGACGAGGAGCGGCGCGAGGAAGTTGACGCCGACCGGCGTCATCGGCCACTCCTTGACCCAGGCCGTGGCGTGGCACCAGGGGGCGCGGGTCGCGGACTCGCGGGTCTTCGCCTGGAGGTAGGTGGGCTCCATCGCGTCCAGCTCGGCGGGCCAGGCATTACGTTTCGTCATCGCCTGGATGTGGTCGATGGGGTGGTCCGGGTCGTACATGGAGTGCACGAGCGAGGCGAGGCGACCCTGGCCGAGCGGCTGGCGCACGCGGATGTCGGCCTCCTGGAGGCGCGAGCAGATGTCGGTCAGCTCGCGCGCCATGACGACGGCGAGCCCGGCGTCCCGGTCGAGCTTCCTGCCGCCGTGCGGGCGGGCGGCGCGGGCCATGGCCTGTGCCTCGGCGGCCAGGTCGCGGGAGTAGTGCATGCAGGCGACGAGGTAGGCGCGGTGCTGCTCGCTGCTGGTGGAGACCATCGACTGGAGCTGGTCGTAGCTGTGCTGGAGCCAGGGCAACGAACGGTCGTCGCCGCGGGCGGCGACGTCCTTGGCGTGCGCGTCCGGGTCGGCAGGCAGGGTGCGGGCCAGCATCTGGAGGCGCGTCACGAAGCCGTCGCCGTTGGCCACGTGCTTGAGCAGGGTGCCGAACCGGTCGACGAGGGCCTCCTGGTCCTCGCTGTCGCGCAGGCCGACGCCGGGGCCCTCGATCTCGATGGCGGCGGTGACGGTGCGCCGGTCGGCGTGCAGCAGGACGGCGATCTCGTCGGGCCCGAAGGGCGCGGCCAGCCAGCTGATGCGGCCGATGCCGGGCGGCGGCCCGATCTCCACCTCGCGCCCGTCGAGCCGGATGCCCGCCTCGGCGGCCGCCGACCGGTAGGCGGTGCCGCGCCGCAGCGACCGCTTGTAGCTCCGGTTGATCTCGAACCACCGGTAGAACGTACGCCCCTTGTACGGGATGTACACCGCGGCGATGGCGATCAGCGGGAAGCCCATGAGCAGCACGATGCGCAGGGCGAGGAACGGGATGAGGATGCCGCACATCATGCCGAGGAAGGCGCCGCCGATGATCAGGGCGATCTCGCCGGTCTCGCGGTTGCGGCCGATGATGGCGTTCGGCCGGGCGCGGCCGATGAGATAGGTGCGGCGGGGCGTGACCGGTGGGGACACATGGGACTGGGTCGTCAACGCCCTTCACCTCCTGTGCTGTTCGTTCCGCGGTTGCCCGCGTGCGGGGTGCTCGACGGGCTCGTGCGGGGTGGGGGTGCGGCGGAGGGGACAGTTCCGCCGCCGTTCTGGGCGGGGCCCGGCTGCCGGTGGGCGTGCGAGGACAGGCCGCTGCCGACGGCGTTGGCCGCGGCGGGCTGCGGCGGGGTGTCGCCACCGCCGCCCTGGCCGCCGCCCGCCTTGCCGCCCGGGCGTGCGCTGTGGGTGCGGATGCCCTGGGCGACCCAGGCGGCGGGCGAGTTGAGGGCGGTGGCGGCGCGGTTCTCGGCGCCGCGCATCAGGCGGTTGTTGCGGGTGGCCATGATGTCGTCGCCGAAGCCGGGGATGAACCGGTAGATGGAGGCGCTGGCGAAGATGGCGAGGAGGATGACGGAGAGCCCGGAGACGACGGCCGACAGGGAGTCGGGGCCGTCCTCGCCCTGGAGGGCTCCGGCCACTCCGAGCACGATCACGATGATGGGCTTCACCAGGATGATCGCGATCATCAGGCCGGCCCAGCGGCGGATGCGGCCCCAGGTGTTCTTGTCGACGAGGCCCGAGTACACGACGGTGCCGAGCAGCGCGCCGACGTAGAGCATGGCGGCGCGGATCACCAGCTCCAGGCAGAGGATGCCGGCGGCGGCGATCGACACGGCGGACACGACGATCAGCATGATCGGGCCGCCGCCGATGTCGGTGCCCTTGTCGAGGGCCTGTGAGAACGTGCCGAAGAACCGGTCGGTGTCGCCGCCCACCGACTTGGCGAGCACCTCGGACACGCCGTCCGTCGCGGACACCACGGTGGACAGGATCAGCGGGGTGAACGCGGAGGCGAGCACCGTCAGCCAGAGGAAGCCGATCGCTTCCGACAGCGCGGTCAGCAGGGGTACGCCGCGCACGGCCCGCTTGGTGACGGCGAGCAGCCACACGATCAGCGTGAGGATCGTCGACGCGGCGAACACCACGGCGTACTGCTTGAGGAACTTCTCGTTGGTGAAGTCCACGGCCGCGGTGTCGTTCACGTACTCGGTGAGCTTGTTGACGATCCAGGACGCGGCGTCACCGAAGCCGCGGGCCAGCGAGCTGAGCGGATCGAGATCGGCGAGCGCCCCATTGTCAGGCGTCTTCCGCTCCCCTCCCCCGCCACCGCCGCCGCCTTCGCCTTGCTCGCAGTACTTCTTGGCGGGGCCGTGGATGAGCGCGCACGGGTCGTCGTCGGGTGCGGCGGCGGCGCGCGTCGCGAAGAGGAGCACCGCAGTCTGGATGGCCGCGAGGGCGGCGGTGAGCTTCAGTACGGGGCGACTACCGCGCATACGTGAACCCTCCGTACCCTTCGACGGCGTCCGCGATCTCTTCTGAGCCGGACGCGCGGTCATCGCCCGGGACCGGGGCGGGACCGTCCTTCTGGGTGTGCGTGGTGATCTTCCAGTCGCCGTCGATCCACGTCAGCTTCATGGTGATCGTGAACCAGCTGCTGGTGACCGGTTTGGTGGACCGCTCGCCCGCGAGCCCGAGGAGGCCGCCGCACCAAGCGGCCACGGTGGCCTTGCCGTCGGCGAATTCGGTGACCCTGGTGCCGATCGGGCTCGTGCGCGAGATGAACTGGTAGCCACTGGGTGTGGACCCGTCCGCGTTGAGCCCGACGTTCTTGAAGAAGTCCGCGCTGTAGGCCTTGTCCAGATCCGCCTTGAACTTGGCCACGCTGGACGGGGCCATGATGGCCTTGAGGACGCCGTCGCGCTTCGCCTTGTCGAACATCTCGGCGGAGCCGAGCGCCACCGCGTAGTTCGCCGCCGCGCTCTGCGCTCCCTGCTCCGTCTTCGCGAACCCCGCCGGGATCCCCCCGTTCTTCCCGCTCACCGGCTTCTCCCCGGTGGGGGCCGTGGGGGCGGCCTCCGTGCCCTTGCTGCCGCCCCCGTCCCCGTCCCCGTCGGACGACGAGTCGTCGCGGTTCGCGAAGGCGATGGCGGCGATGAGGAGGACGACCACGCCGATGACGGTGATGAGGCTGCGGGAGGGGGAGCGGCCGCCGGGGCGGCCGGATCTGCGGGCGCCGCCGTAGCCGTCCTCGCGGTCCGGGAGCCGCGTCCGGGTCTCGCCCGTGCCGCCGAAGAGGTCATCGTCATCGCTCATGGCGCGTACGCCCCCTCAACCTCATCCTTGACCACCACGTCCGCCTGGTGCACCGGATATGACGGTAGCCGTGCTGGTTCCCGCGCGGGCGCGGTGTGGTGACTCGACATCAGGGAGTTGCAACCTCAGCCGGTGGGCACGACGGACGGGGGAGTGAAGGGGGACGGGGGAGAGAAGGAGGGCGCGGCGGGGGTCAGACCGCCATGCCGTACACGATGGTGAAAAGCGTGCCCAGTGAGCCGATGATGAAGACACCGGTCAGGCCCGCGATGATCAGGCCCTTGCCCTGCTCCGCGCTGAACGTGTCGCGCAGCGCCGTCGCTCCGATGCGCTGCTTCGCCGCGCCCCAGATCGCGATGCCGAGGCACAGCAGGATCGCCACGGCCATCACGACCTCGATCATCACGCGTGCTTCGTTGCCCAAGTCCCCGAAGGGTCCCCAGTCGGGGGCGATCCCACCGATGATGGTGGTGATGTCGCCCTTCTCGGCTGCCATAAGCATGTGTAACTCACCGCCCCTAGTGGGTTGTTCCTGCACCTCTGCCCACCTCTGCGTACCGGAGTGCAGAGGACGAAGCTCATTGTCGCCGACAATCAGTCCGGCGTGTGCAGCCTTGGCGTCATTCGTTGGCTTGACTTCAAGCGTATGGTCACTCTGTGTATCACGAGGGGTGACGCCGGGCAATGAAGGTCCGGCGTGGCCACTGACGCCAACTCAGGACGACGCCCGGCCACGCCCGCAGACGCTCCGTCAGGTGAGGTGGGGAAGGCTCCCGTGGGCCTACGTCCGGGGGGTGAGGCCGTCGATTCCGCCGAGGCCGCCGCTGACGACGTAGGTGCAGTCGGTGTAGCGGTAGCCGCCCTGGACCTTGGTGCCGTCGCTGTGGTCGCGGACGAGACCGGTGCCGCCGGTGCCGCGCTTGTAGAGGAAGTGGTACTCGCCGGGCGGCAGGCGCAGAGTCTTCTGCGGATAGCTCCGGCCCGCCTTGCAGGCCTTGCTCTTGCCCTCGGCCCTGCTGGAGTACGTGGTGCAGCCCGCGCAGGCGCCGAGCTTGACGGTGCCGGTGGCAGGGCCGGTGAAGAGGACCTCGACGGCGCTCGGCCCGTCGTTCTTCACGACGAACTCCTGGCCGGAGCCGGGGCCGCGCTGGGCGGGCAGCTCGCGGCCGGCCTGCGGGCGGTCGGCGGCGACCTCGGCGGCGATGGCGATGGTGCGGGCGCGCTCGCGCTTGTCGCTGTTCTTGTACGTGTCGGCGTAGTCGCGCAGGCGCTTGGCGGCCTCGGTGAACTGGCCGTCCTTGAACTCGTCCACGCCGCAGGCGTACTCGCCGGTCCGGACGGCGCGTTCGGCCCGTGCGGTCAGGGAGGTGCCCTTGCCCGCGGGCAGCGAGGCGGCGACCGCGCGGACGCGGGTCAGCTTCTCGGTGGCGGAGCAGGGGTCGGCGCCCTTGAGGTCGGCGGCGCGGTCGTCGATGGCCTCGCCGAGGGCGGGGACGACCTTCGCGGCGGCCGCGGAGTTGGGGAAGGTGGTGAGCAGCTCCTGGAGGTGGGTGCCGTCGCCGCGGTCGACGGCCGCGGTCCCGCACTCGTACAGGGAGGTCGCGAGCCGGTCGTCGGGCCAGGTGGCGAGGCGGCCGAGGCGGTCCTCGCCCATGCTGGTGGGCAGGGTGCGCAGATAGGTGAGGGGGGCGATGGCCTGGCAGTACCGGCGGTCGGCGTAGGGCCGGGCGACGGCCTTGTAGTACGCGTCGAGGCGGTCGGGCACGCGGTCGGCCGCGCGGGAGCCCTCGTGGTCGCGGACAAGGTCGCGGTAGGTGCCGAGGGCGGAGCGGTAGGAGCGTTCGGCGGCGGCGAAGTCCTGCCCGTCCTGGTCCGCGACGAGCTGGTCGGCCTTGTCGAGCCGCTCCAGGAGCATGTCCTCGACGGCTTCGTCCTGAGCGGCCTCGTACGCGAAGGCGCTCGCGGCCGGGACGGCGAGCAGGACGACGCCGAGCGCGGCGGCGAGCGGGGCGCGCAGGCGCCAGCCGATGGCGGTGCGGCGGGCGCGGCGGGCCGCGTCGGCCGCGGCGAGCACGAGGAGGGCGAGGTAGCCGGCGAGCAGGCCGCCGGGGACGCCGTCCACGTCGGCGGGCAGGGCGGTCAGGAGCAGTGCGCCGGTGACCGCCAAGGACAGGGCGGCGGGCAGCCAGGCCCGGATGAGGACGTAACCGAGGCCGAGCCCGGTGAGGTTGAGCAGCGCGGCGGCGACGGGCCGAAGGGGCTCGGGCGCGGCGGGCGGGGGCGCGGGCGCGGCGGCCGGGGGCTCCAGAAGCTCCGGGGGGCCGTAGGGCGGGGGCACGGGTGTGGCGGGCGGGCCGTAGCCGGGGTTGCCGGGCGGGGGCGCCTGGGGCGGTGGCCCGTAGGCGGGGCCGGGCGGCGGGGCGGGCGTGCCGTGGGGCGGCGCGGTGGGCGGCGGCCCGGCGGGCAGGGGTGGGCCGAAGCCTTTCGGGGTGCTGCCGCCGGGGGGAGGTGTGCCTGGGGCGGTGGGCCAGGGCTGGGGTGCCTCAGGGGTGCTCGCCGGGCCGGGTCGGGCTTCGGGCGACGGCCTGTGCGCGGGCGCGGGCCAGCCATGCCCCGCAGGTTCGCCCTCGGGCGCGGGCCCGCCGTGTCCCGCAGGTTCGCCCTCGGGCGCGGGCCCGCCGTGTCCCGCCGGTTCGCCCTCGGGCGCGGGCCCGCCGTGTCCCGCCGGTTCGCCCTCGGGCGCGGGCCCGGCCTCAGGCCTCGGCCTGTCTCCGGGGCGGTCCGCAGGCCCGGCCCCAGCCTCTCCGGGCGCGGCCCCGGCCTCGCGCCGGTCATCGCGCCGGTCCTCGGGCGCGGGCCCGCTCCCCGTCGGCGGCCTGTCCTGCGGGACGGGCCTGTCTCTGGGATCGTTGGGCTCCATCGTCGGCTCCCCCCAGCCGTAGAACGCAGAACACCGGGCGCCGGGCGGCTCCCCCGCGCCCAACCCCCCTACAGTCCGCCAAAGTTGGCGCTCCGTCAATCGTTCGTCACGGTCAGCGCTCGCCGGCGGCGGACCCGGTGGAGCCGTGCCGGGGCGCCGGCATGTCAGCCGTCGCCCCGGTGTCCTTCCACGAAGTGGTCGAACTCGCCCGCGCGTACGCCGAGGACGAAGGCCTCCCACTTCGCCCGGGTCGTCGTGACGACCTGGTCCGGGGTGCCGGTCTCGCGCAGGTACACCGCGTCGCCGGGGCCGAAGGCGTACTCGATCCAGGGTCCCGGCCCCGGCTCGTCCTCCGGGGCGGCGCGGATCCACTCCAGGTCGGCGGGCAGGTCCGGGCGGGCGTCGGTCACGGGCGCGGCCTCCTTCGGTGCGGGCGTGCGGCTTCGAGTATCCGCCCCGGAAGGGCCGGTGATCCACCCGGGGCGGGGGCCCCGCCTCTACACTGACCCCGGCGGACTCCCGGTGGGCGAGGGGTGGTTGACGGTGCGTAAGACATGGCTGCTCGCGTCCGTCGCGTTCAGTGGCTCGGTGGGGTTCATCGGGCTGCTCGTCGTCGGGACGTTCGTCGCCGCGGGCTCGGTCGCCGGGGGCGGCGGGGCGCAGGGCAGCGTCGGCCTCGCCAAGGGAGCCGTGCCCACCACGTACCAGCCCCTCGTGCAGAAGTGGGGCAATCTGTGCAAGGCCATCAACCCGGCCCTGCTCGCCGCCCAGCTGTACCAGGAGAGCGGGTTCAACCCGAGCGCGAAGAGCCCGGCGAGGGCGCAGGGCATAGCGCAGTTCATCCCGGGCACCTGGGCCACGCACGGCATCGACGGCGACGGCGACGGGGACCGGGACGTGTGGGACCCGAAGGACGCCATCCCGTCGGCCGCGTCGTACGACTGCAAGCTCGCCAAGTACGTGAAGGACGCGCCCGGCGACCCGACGAAGAACATGCTCGCCGCGTACAACGCGGGCGCGTACGCCGTCATCAAGTACGGGGGCGTGCCGCCCTACCGCGAGACGCAGAACTACGTCAAGATCATCACGACTCTGGAGAAGAGTTTCGCCAGGCCCGTGGGGCGCGTGAATCCGTCGCGGCAGGCCGCCGGGGCCATCTACTACGCGCAGAAGAAGCTCGGCACGCTGTACCTCTGGGGCGGCAACGGAACGGCCGAGCAGGGCGGCCGTTTCGACTGCTCGGGGCTCACGCTCGCGGCGTACCGCAGTGTCGGGATCGATCTGCCGCGCGTCGCCAACGACCAGTACAACGCCGGGCCGCACCCCAAGCGGGACGAGCTGCTCCCGGGGGACCTGGTGTTCTTCTCCGACGACCTGAGCAATTCGCGGGCCATCAGGCACGTCGGTATCTATGTAGGGGGCGGCTACATGATCGACGCGCCGCGGCCCGGCGCGAAGATCCGCTTCGACCCCGTGGACACCCCTGACTACTTCGGAGCCACCCGGGTGACCGAAGATGGCGCAAAAGCAGTGCCCAGTGAGTCGCCCGAGGAGCGGGACAAGGAGACCGAGAAGGACCGGAAGCCGGCCGGGCAGCCGAGCGCCTCGCCGTCCCGCAAGCCCTCCGAAGAGCCTTCCGAAGAGCGTTCCGACGCGCCTTCCGCACCTTCGGGGGCGCCGCAGCCGGAGGGCACGGACATTTGACCGGCGCCCGGAGCGGAGGCGTACGCCCGGCGCACGCGCGGCCCGAGCTGGCTGGAACGTTCCGCTGAAACACCCCCCTGAGCTGCGGCGATGAGTCTCTCTTCGATAACGTCTGAGTGATCATTCGGTGGAGAGTGGAACGTAGATAAGGGGACTGTGCGTTCCCTTGACTGGTACAGCACGCACTGGCCACGGGGGTTGATGGAGGGCGCGTCAGGCGGCGCGCCCGCGAGCGAGAAGACAAGGGGCCGCGGCATCATGGCTGGACTCGACACATCCGGGTCGAACCCCGACGTCAGCCTGCTCTACGACATCAACGGCCTGGCGGCTGACTCCCCGTCCTGGTTCGCCCGCACCATGGAGTTCGTCGGCGAGTACGGACTGCTGCTCGCCCTGGTCCTGCTCGTCCTCTGGTGCTGGTGGGGCGCCCGCAGGCGCGGCGCGCTCGACGACGCGGCCGGCTCCGTCGCCGCCGTCGTCTGGGCCCCGCTCGCCGCCGCGATCGCCGTCCTCGTGAACGTGCCGATACGGAACTTCGTGGAGCGCCCGCGCCCCTTCAAGGACCACCAGGGCCTGGACGTCCTGGTCGACGGCAAGAACGACTACTCGTTCGTGAGTGACCACGCGACCCTCGCCATGGCCATCGGCGTCGGCCTCTTCGTCGCCAACCGCAGGTTCGGCTTCGCCGGGATCGCGCTCGCCGCCCTGGAAGGCTTCTGCCGCGTCTTCATGGGCGTGCACTACCCCACCGACGTGGTCGGCGGCTTCGCCCTCGGCACGGCCGTGGCGCTGCTGCTCTCGCCGCTCGCGATGGCGCTGCTCACGCCCGTCACCAAGGCGATCGGGCGCTCCGGGAAGGCCGCCCGTCTGGTGTGGGCGCCGCCCCGCGGCGCCCGGCCGGTCGCCACCCTCCCTGAGCAGGAGGCCGCGGGGTCCGACGAGAAGGGCCTCGCCGCGTAGAGGCGCCGGGCGCCACCAGGCGCGTGCGGCACGGCCGCCGCCCGCGGCGGCGCAGCAGCCATACGCCGGTGCCGCCCGAGAGCGCGCCCGCCACGGCCATGCGTATTCGGGTACGTGTCATGCCCTCAGGCCAGCGGCACCGCGCCCGCCGGGCCACCCGGGGGCGGCCCGGGCGGGGCCGAACGGGTGCAGGCAGGGGCCGTCGGAGTGGTCGGCGCCCGGGCCCGCCGGTGGCCTACAGGGCCTGCGGGAAGCTGAAGAAGCGCGTCGGGTCGTAGGCCTTCTTCACCTTCTTCAGACGGGGCGCGGCCTGGCCGTAGTACGCCTCGCGCCAGTTGGTGAGCGTCGGGTCCGTGTAGTTCTGGTACGCCGCGCCCGACGCGTAGCGCCGCATCGCGCCGTGGGCGTCCTTCAGCCAGCCCTGGGCGCCGGTGCCGGAGGTGCCCGGGCGCCAGGAGGCGATGTACTGGGCGAGCATCCGGGAGCGGCGGTGCACGAACGCCGTGGCCGTCGGGTCGACGCGGTTGATGGCGCCGCCGAGCGCGGTCAGGGCGATGCTGCCCGCGGTGCCGCGCTCGCCGCGCACGTGCTCGATCCGGCCGAGCAGCGCGCGGATCCCGGCCGCGGACAGGGAGCGGTCGAAGAAGTCCGAGCGGGCCGCGTACGTCTCCCGGCCGAGCGCGCCCGTCGGGGTGCGGCCCGGCGTCCGGCCCGGCAGATGGCACTGGGCGTCCGTCGCGAACGACGAGCAGCCCGCGTAGACCTCCATGGCCTCCTCGTAGCCGCGGCGCTTCAGGGAGACGCTGCGGGCGGGGGCGCCCACCTTGTCGGCGAGGCGGTCGACAGCGTTCTGAAGCGCCCCGTACGTGCCGAGCGAGAAGGCCGCCACAGAGACGGTGGGGGTGCCGCCGGGCACGGCCGCGAGGTGCAGCGACGACCAGATCTCGTCCGGCTGCGCAGGCCCCCACTCCTGCCAGGCCTTGACCACGGCGGCGGCCTTCGCCCACGGCCAGGTGAGGTACGCGGAGACCGCCTGCGGCGCCGGGTGCGTGCGGAACGTCAGCTCCGTGACGACGCCGAACTGGCCGTTGCCCGCGCCGCGCAGCGCCCAGAACAGGTCCTTGTGCTCGGACTTGTCGGCCCTGATCAGCTTCCCCGCGGCGGTGACGAGCGTCGCGGAGGTCAGGCTGTCGCAGGTCAGGCCGTACGCGCGCGAGACGACGCCGTGGCCGCCGCCGAGGGTCAGACCGCTGATGCCGACCGTCGGGCAGGAGCCCGCGGGGATGGTGACGCCCTTCGCGGCGAGGGAGCGGTAGACGTCGATGAGCTTGGCGCCGCCGCCGATCGTGGCGGTGGAGCCGGAGACGCGCGTGCGGTTGAGCCGCGACACGTCGAGGATCAGGCGGCCGGTGCCGGAGGACCAGCCCGCGTAGGAGTGGCCGCCGTTGCGGACCGCGACGGGGACGTCGTGGGCGCGGGCGTAGGCCAGGGTGGTGCGGATGTCGTCGGGGTGCGCCACGTACGCGACCGCCGTCGGCTTCAGATTGTCGAAGCGGGTGTTGTACAGCTGGCGGGCCGTGGCCCACTGGCTCTCGTTCGGCCGGACCAAGGAGCCGTCCAAGTCACGGGCGAGCGCGGTGAGGTCGGCCGCGGCGGACGCGGCGGCCGTCCTGATCGGCGTGGTGGCCGCGGAGCCCGTCCGGGACGCCGTGGTGCTAGCCGAGGCGCCGCCCCTCGCCCCGCCGCCGTCCCCGCCGGTGCAGGCGGCCGTACCCGCCGCCGCGACCGCGGCGGCCGCCGTCCCTATGAACGTACGTCGTGCCAGCCGTTCCATGAGCCCTCCCGTTGCTTACCCGCACAACGAGACGACAGCGGGGGCCGGCGGGTTCCGGGCCAAGGGGTCATGGTGTCCCGCTGTGCGCGGCGGCGTCGTCGCGGGCCTTGCTGCGGGCGCGGCGCGCGGGGCCGCGCCAGCCGCAGCTGCACCGGGCGGAGCAGAAGCGGCCCGTCTCGACGGTGGTCGTACGGTGCGGCGGTTCGGGTGAATGCTGCTCGGGCACGGCCCCACGGTACGCCGGGAGAGTGAACGCGCTGTCGCGTGACAACACCCCGTACCCGTCGTTATCCGGAACACAGGGGGCTCGCTCCGGCGGGCGCCGCACGGCGTTCACCGACGCGTGGAGAGGCTGGGGGTCGGCAGGGCGATGGGGCAGCAGCGCAGGCACACGGGCACGGCGGCCGTCGCGGCCGCGGTGGGTCTCATGACGCTCGCCACGGGCTGTGCGGGCGGCGGTGCCGCAGCGAGCGACGACCCCGCCAAGGAGGTCCGGGACGCCGCCGACTCGCTGGCGCGCGCCGGCACCTCCAAGGCGCGTACGTCCATGGAGATGGCCAGCGGCGGCACCCGCGTGACCATCCGGGGCCAGGGGGCGTACGACTACCGGCGCCGGCAGGGGCGGTTCGAGGTCGTGCTGCCGCAGGACCCGGCGGACCGCGGCCGGCGCAGGCCGCCGGTCACGGAGCTGCTGCGGGGCGGGGCCCTCTACATGAAGAACCGGGGCGCAGGGGTGCCCGCCGACAAATGGGTGCGCGTCGAGACCGCGTCCCTGTCCGACGGGAACCTCGTCACGGGCGGCGCCACCGATCCGCTCGTCGCCGCCGAACTGCTGCGTGGGGCGCGGCAGGTGACGTACGTACGCGAGACGCGCGTCGACGGCGTCGCCGTGCGGCACTACCGGGGCGTGGCCGATCTGGCGGACGCGGCGGACGCGGCGTCCGCCCCGTACCGCGACGCGCTGCGGGCGGCGGTGGCGAAAGGGTTCAGCAAGGGCGGTGTTCCGTTCGACGCCTACCTCGACGAGCGGGGGCGGCTGCGCAAGCTGCGCCAGCAGTTCCAGGTGGCCAACGCCGAGGTCGCGTCGACGACCTCGCTGTACGGCTTCGGGGCGCCGGTGCGGGTGCGGCTGCCGCCGGAGAAGGACATCTACGCGGGGAAGATCGCCGAGCGGTAGCGGCCGCTCGCGGGCCGCCGCGGGGTCTCGGACGGTGGCCGCATATCGATGGCTGATAGTCGCAATATGGTCCGTCCGTGCCATGCGCGGTACGTAGGCCGCTCCCTACTCTAGGAAGCCGGTACCGGCACAACCGTGGTCAGGAAGAGGTGGTGAACGTGGCTCTGGTGCGCGGCACGGCGGTTCAGGACCACGTTGCCCTCGCCGAGATCGAGCTGTGCGGCGAACTGATCATCGCGGCGTCGGCCGCACATGGTGAGCGGCTCAGTGCGGACCGGATCGACGAGGTGCTTCGGGTCTTTGAGGGGCAGCAGGACGACGAGGCGGGGGCGGGCGCGGGGTCGTAACTTCCCCGGGCTGCCCGGACTGCCCGGCTGCCCGCCTGCCCGGCCGCCTGGCTGCCCGGCTGCGCCGGGGCGGGCCTTCCCCGGAATGTGCGGCTTCGCGGGTGCGGCCCCGACGCGAGGCGCCCCGGGCCGCCCGCCCGCCGCTACCGCGGCGGGTCCTCCCACCCGCCCACCCGGTTCGCCTGGCTTCGAGGGTCTGGCCCCGACGCGTGGCGCTGCGGGCCGTCTGTCGTCTGTCTGCCGCTA
>NZ_JBWKJZ010000035.1:0-71695 GCF_056431945.1 Streptomyces sp. NPDC045778 | reverse complement strand
GCTACCGCGGCGGGTCCTCCCACCCGCCCGCCCGGTTCGCCTGGCTTCGGGGGTCTGGCCCCGACGCGTGGCGCTGCGGGCCGTCTGTCGTCTGTCTGCCGCTACCGCGGCGGGTCCTCCCACCCGCCCGCCCGGTTCGCCTGGCTTCGGGGGTCTGGCCCCGACGCGTGGCGCTGCGGGCCGTCTGTCGTCTGTCCGCCGCTACCGCGGCGGGTCCTCCCACCCGCCCACCCGGTTCGCCTGGCTTCGAGGGTCTGGCCCCGACGCGTGGCGCTGCGGGCCGTCTGTCGTCTGTCCGCCGCTACCGCGGCGGGTCCTCCCACCCGCCCGCCCGGTTCGCCTGGCTTCGGGGGTCTGGCCCCGACGCGTGGCGCTGCGGGCCGTCGGCCGTCTGCCCGCCCACCCGGATCGCTGAGGTTCGCCGGCCCGGGGCGCGGGGCGCTTGCGCGGCTCCCCGTCCAGGGTGGGTGGGACTGCCCTGGGCGCGCGGAGCGCGGGCCTGTGGTGCTGCGGCCGGGCTGTCGGTTGTCCGCTGCTGCGGCGGGGCGTCCGCATCGCCGAGCCTCGGGTCTGGCTCGGGCGCGGGGCGCTTGCGCGGTGCCCCGTCCCGGGTGGGGGCGGGTGGGTGGGACTGCCTTGGCCGCGCGGAGCGCGGGATTGTGGCGCTGGGGCTGGGCTGTCGGCTGTTCGCCGCTGCTGCGGCGGGGGCCCGCTGGTCTGGATCGCCGGGCTCAGAGGGCTTGGCCCGGGCGCGGGACCCTGGGACCCCTGTCCCGGGTGGGTGGGACTGCCCTGGGCGCGCGGAGCGCGGGCCAGTGACGCTGAGGCCGGGCTGCCGGTTGGCTGTTGCGGCGGCGGAGCCCGCTGGTCCGGATCGCCGGGCTTCGGGGGCCTGGCCGAGTCGGGTGGCGCCCCGAGGACCCCGCCCCGGGTGGGGGCGGGCGGGTGGGGCTGCCCCGGCCGCGCGGAGCGCGGGCCCGTGTCGCCGGGGCCCCGCTGCCGGGCGTGGCAGAGCGCGAGCGACGCGCATGCAGCCGGGCCGGGCCGCAGGCCCAGGGGCTCGCCACAGCCCCGGCCGCAAGGCCCGCCTCAGACCACCCGCAGGGCCCGCCCAGGCCCCGCCCCCGTGGCCCGCCGCGCCGCAGCCGCAAGCCCCGGCGTAGGCCCGGACTCAGGGGCCCGGCGTAGGCCCGGACTCAGGGGCCCGGCGTAGGCCCGGACTCAGGGGCCCGGCGTAGGCCCGGACTCAGGGGCCTGGCGCGGGCCGGGCGCAGCGCCCCGGCCCAGCCCGGGCGTAGGGCATCGTCCAGGGCGCCGCAGGAGTTAGGTGCGGAGCATGCGGGCGATGGCCTTCGTGGCCTCCTCGACCTTCGCGTCGATCTCGTCGCCCCCCTTGACCGCCGCGTCCGCGACACAGTGCCGCAGGTGCTCCTCCAGGAGTTGCAGGGCGAAGGACTGGAGGGCCTTCGTGCCGGCGGAGACCTGGGTGAGTATGTCGATGCAGTAGACGTCCTCCTCGACCATGCGCTGGAGGCCGCGGATCTGGCCCTCGATGCGGCGCAGCCGCTTGAGGTGTTCATCCTTCTGCTTGTGGTACCCGTGCGTCTGGTGCCCGGTGTGGCCCGCCGCCTGCTCGGTGCCGGAGGGCGCGTCGGTGGTCGTGGCCGCCGCGGCCGCCTCTGTGGTCGTCATCGCGTCCTCCTGTGCATACCCCTACTGGGTATAGGGTACTTGATTTCTCGGGTGGTGTGCTGATCACTGTGCCTGATGGGCGACACTGGGGTCTGGCCGGTTAGCCGTGGCCGGATGATGCGCCTAGCATCAGCCTGACCGCATCCAGAGCACCCCGAGGACCCCACGTGCGATTTCGTCTGACCCCCAGGGAGACGAGCTTCTACGACATGTTCGCCGCATCCGCGGACAACATCGTCACCGGCTCCAAGCTCCTGATGGAACTGCTCGGGGCCGACGCCTCGGCCCGAGCCGAGATCGCAGAGCGTATGCGGGCCGCGGAACACGCGGGGGACGACGCGACGCATGCGATCTTCCACCAGCTGAACTCCTCGTTCATCACGCCGTTCGACCGCGAGGACATCTATTCCCTCGCGTCCTCGCTCGACGACATCATGGACTTCATGGAGGAGGCCGTCGACCTGGTCGTCCTGTACCAGGTCGAGGAGCTTCCTAAGGGCGTCGAGCAGCAGATCGAGGTGCTCGCCCGGGCCGCCGAGCTGACGGCCGAGGCCATGCCGCACCTGCGCACCATGGACAACCTCACCGAATACTGGATCGAGGTCAACCGCCTGGAGAACCAGGCCGACCAGATCCACCGCAAGCTGCTCGCCCACCTCTTCAACGGCAAGTACGACGCCATCGAGGTGCTGAAGCTCAAGCAGATCGTGGACGTCCTCGAAGAGGCCGCCGACGCGTTCGAGCACGTGGCGAACACCGTGGAGACCATCGCGGTCAAGGAGTCCTGAGTACCTTCATGGACACCTTCGCCCTGATCGTGACCATCGGTGTCGCGCTCGGTTTCACGTACACGAACGGCTTTCACGACTCCGCGAACGCCATCGCCACCTCGGTCTCCACGCGTGCCCTGACGCCCCGCGCGGCGCTCGCCATGGCCGCGGTGATGAACCTGGCCGGTGCCTTCCTCGGCAGCGGCATCGCCAAGACGGTCAGCGAAGGGCTGATCGAGACGCCGCACGGCACCAAGGGGATGTGGATCCTCTTCGCCGGTCTGGTCGGCGCGATCGTCTGGAACCTCGTCACCTGGTACTTCGGCCTGCCCTCTTCCTCGTCGCACGCGCTCTTCGGCGGTCTCGTGGGTGCCGCGCTCGCCGGGGGCATCGGGGTCATCTGGTCCGGCGTCGTCGAGAAGATCGTCATCCCGATGTTCCTCTCGCCGCTCGTCGGGCTCGTGGTCGGCTACCTCGTGATGTGCGCGATCATGTGGATGTTCCGGAAGTCCAACCCGCACAAGGCCAAGCGCGGCTTCCGCATCGCCCAGACCGTGTCGGCCGCCGGCATGGCGCTCGGGCACGGCCTCCAGGACGCGCAGAAGACCATGGGCATCGTGGTGATGGCCCTCGTCATCGCCGACGTCGAGAACCCGGGCGACCCGATCCCGGTCTGGGTCAAGATCTCCTGCGCGGTGATGCTGTCCCTCGGCACGTACGCCGGCGGCTGGCGGATCATGCGGACGCTCGGCCGGAAGATCATCGAGCTGGACCCGCCGCAGGGCTTCGCCGCGGAGACCACGGGCGCGGGGATCATGTTCACCACCGCCTTCATGTTCCACGCGCCGATCTCCACGACGCATGTGATCACCTCGGCGATCATGGGTGTGGGCGCCACGAAGCGGGTCAACGCCGTGCGGTGGGGCGTCGCCAAGAACATCATCCTCGGCTGGTTCATCACGATGCCCGCGGCCGCGCTCGTCGCCGCGCTCAGCTTCTGGATCGTGAACCTGGCGTTCCTGTAGCGCCGGTGGCCGCAAGCGCGCGGGCCCGCCCCCGGGAGCCGGGGGCGGGCCCTTTTGCGTTCCCCGCGGTGGCACCGCCATGCAGCACCGCGGGGAGTCGGGGCGGCCTAGCCGAAGCGGCCGGAGATGTAGTCCTCGGTGGCCTGGACGGACGGGTTGGAGAAGATGCGCTCGGTGTCGTCGATCTCCACGAGCTTGCCGGGCTGGCCGACCGCCGCGAGGTTGAAGAACGCCGTACGGTCCGAGACGCGGGCCGCCTGCTGCATGTTGTGCGTCACGATGACGATCGTGAAGCGTTCCTTCAGCTCGCCGATCAGGTCCTCGATGGCGAGCGTCGAGATCGGGTCGAGGGCCGAGCAGGGCTCGTCCATGAGCAGGACCTGCGGCTCCACCGCGATCGCCCGCGCGATGCACAGCCGCTGCTGCTGGCCGCCGGAGAGGCCGGAGCCGGGCTTGTTCAGGCGGTCCTTGACCTCGTTCCAGAGGTTGGCGCCCTTCAGCGACTTCTCGACGACGTCGTTCAGCTCGGACTTCTTGTACGCGCCGTTGAGCTTCAGGCCCGCCGCGACGTTGTCGTAGATCGACATCGTGGGGAACGGGTTCGGGCGCTGGAAGACCATGCCGATGGTGCGGCGTACGTTCACGGGGTCCACGCCCGAGCCGTACAGGTCGTCGCCGTCGAGGAGGACCTTGCCCTCCACGCGGCCGCCGGGCGTGACCTCGTGCATGCGGTTCAGGGTGCGCAGGAACGTCGACTTGCCGCAGCCGGAGGGGCCGATGAAGGCCGTCACCGAGCGGGGCTCGACCGTCATGGAGATGTCTTCGATTGCCTTGTGCGAGCCGTAGAAGGCGTTCAGGCCCGAGACGTCGATTCGCTTGGCCATGGGGATCACTGCTTTCGAGAGGGGCACTGCTGGTGGTCGCTGGTGGCCGCGTCAGCGACCGGTCTTCGGGGCCTTCCAGCGGGCGATGCCGCGGGCCACGAGATTGAGGATCATGATGAAGGCGATCAGGGTGAGGGCCGCCGCCCATGCGCGGTCGTATCCGGCGTTCGTGCCGGACGCGTACTGCTGGTAGATGTACAGCGGCAGCGAGCCCTGGGCGCCGTCGAACGGGTTCGTGTTGATGAAGGGCGTCGTCCAGACCAGGAGCAGGACGGGCGCGGTCTCGCCGGCGATGCGGGCGACGGCCAGCATGACACCGGTCGTGATGCCGCCGATGGCGGTGGGCAGGACCACCTTCAGGATGGTGCGCCACTTCGGTACGCCGAGGGCGAGCGAGGCCTCGCGCAGCTCGTTCGGGACGAGCTTCAGCATCTCCTCGGTGGAGCGCACGACCACCGGCATCATCAGGATCGAGAGCGCCATGGCGCCGGCCCAGCCGGAGGGGTCGAAGTCCAGGATCAGGATCCAGAAGCTGAGGACGAACAGACCCGCGACGATGGACGGGACGCCCGTCATCACGTCGACGAAGAAGGTGACGGCCTTGGCGAGCTTGCCGCGTCCGTACTCGACGAGGTAGATCGCGGTGAGCAGGCCGATCGGCACGGCGATCAGGCAGGCGAGCCCGACCTGCTCCAGGGTGCCGACGATCGCGTGGTAGATGCCGCCGCCGACCTCGTCGTCGGCGACGACGCCCATGGAGTGGCTGAGGAAGTAGCCGTCGAGGACCTTCACACCGCGCTTGACGGTCTCGTAGATCAGCGATGCCAGCGGGACCACGGCCAGCAGGAACATCACCCACACCACCGAGGTGGCGAGGCGGTCCCTGGCCTGGCGGGAGCCCTCCACACGGGCCGCGAGGGCGTAGGAGACGCCGACGAAGAGCAGCGCCGCGATCAGGCCCCACTGCATGCGGGAGCTGAGGCCGGCCGCGAGGCCGAGGCCGCAGGCGACGGCGAGGGAGCCGGCCGCGACGACGTAGGGCGTCCAGCGGGGCAGGCGCGCGGCCTTGAGGCCGGCGGGCGCGGGCTTGACGGTGCTGGTGCTCATGCGTTGGCCCCCGAGTACTCCTTGCGGCGGGCGATGATCATCCGGGCCGCGCCGTTGACAAGGAGGGTGAGAACGAAGAGGACGAGGCCGGAGGCGATGAGGGCGTCCTGGCCGTACTCGCTGGCCTCGCTGAACTTGCTGGCGATGTTCTGCGCGAACGTGCCGCCGCCGTAGTCGAGTACGGACGCCTGGATCACGAAGGTCGGGGAGAGCACGGTGGCCACGGCCATCGTCTCGCCGAGCGCGCGGCCGAGGCCCAGCATCGAGGCGGAGATGATGCCCGAGCGGCCGAAGGGGAGCACCGACATGCGGATGACCTCCCAGCGCGTGGCGCCGAGCGCGAGCGCGGCCTCCTCGTGCATCTTCGGGACCTGGAGGAAGACCTCGCGGCTCACGTTGGTGATGATCGGCAGGATCATGATCGCGAGCAGGATGCCGACGGTCATCAAGGAGCGCGGGGCGCCGCCCTGGTACTCGAAGACGCCGGTCCAGCCGAAGTAGTCGTCGAGCCAGCTGTAGAGGCCGGTGAGCTTCGGGGCGACCACGAGGGCGCCCCACAGGCCGTACACGATCGACGGCACGGCGGCCAGCAGGTCGATCACGAAGGCGATGGGGGCGGCCAGCTTGCGCGGCGCGTAGTGCGAGATGAACAGCGCGATGCCGATGGCCACGGGCACGGCGATGGCGAGCGCGATGATCGAGCTGACGATGGTGCCGAAGACCAGGACGGCGATGCCGAAGTAGGGCTTGCCGTCGTGCAGGGCGCCCGAGGGGTCCCACTCGAAGGTGGTGAGGAAGCTGCCCTCGTTGTCCGCGAGCGCGAGGGAGGCGCGGTAGGCGAGGAAGGCCGCGACGGCGGCCATGATCAGCAGCAGCGTGATGCCGGAACCCCGCGAGAGCGTGAGGAAGATCCGGTCACCGGGGCGGGTGGCGCCGCGTGCGGCGCGCTTCTGCTCGGTCGTCGTCGGCTTGGCGTCCTCGACGGGCGAGGGCGGGGGAGGGATGTCGGTGGGTATGTCCATGGGGTTCTCCGGTCTGCGGAGCCTGCCGTGCGGTGGTCGCGGGCGGCTCCAGGCGGCGGTGCACCGGACGGCGCGGCCCGCCGGGAAGGCGGGCCGCGCTCAGGTTCAGCTCAGGCCCTTGACGGTCTCGCGGACCTTGGTGATGATCTCGCCCGGCATCGGCGCGTAGGACTCGTCCTTGAGCACGGACTGGCCGTCGTCGCTGGCGATGTAGTTCAGGAAGGACTTCGTCGTGGCGAGGGTGTCCTTGTTGTTGTTCTTCTCGCAGACGATCTCGTAGGTGACCAGGATGATCGGGTACGCGCCCTCGGCCGAGGGCTTGTAGTTCAGCTCCATGGCGAGGTCCTTGCCCTGGCCGACGACCTTGGCCTCGGAGATGGCCTTGGAGGCGTTGTCGACGGTGGCCTTGACCGGGTCCTTGGCGCCCGTCTTGATGTCGACGGTCTTGATGCCCTCCGAGGCGTACGACAGCTCCATGTAGGAGATGGCGCCCTCGGTCTGCTTCACCTGCTGGGCGACGCCGGAGGAGCCGCTCGCGGACTGGCCGCCCTTGGCCGCCCAGATCTTGGCCGGCTCGTGCGGCCAGGCGGAGGGCGCGGCGCCCTTGAGGTACTTGGTGAAGTTGTCCGTGGTGCCGGACTCGTCGGAGCGGTGGAAGGCCTGGATCTTGGTGCCGGGGAGCTTGGCGTCGGGGTTGAGCTTCTTGATCGCCTTGTCGTCCCAGGTCTTGATCTTGTCGTTGAAGATGTCGGCGACGGTCTTGGCGTCCAGGGTGAGGCTGTCGACGCCCGGGACGTTGTAGCCGATCGCGATCGGGCCGCCGACCATCGGCAGGTCGATGGCCTGGCTGCCCTTGCAGACCTTCTTCGACTTGGCGATCTCCTCCGGCTTCAGGGCCGAGTCCGAGCCCGCGAAGGCGGTCTGGCCCTGGAGGAAGGAGGTGATGCCGGCGCCGGAGCCGTCCGGCTTGTACTGCAGCTGCACGTCCTTGCAGGCCGCGCGGTACTGCTTGACCCAGGCGTCGATGGCGCCCTTCTGCGCCGACGAGCCGGAGGCCATGAGCTGGCCCTTGGCGCCCTCGCAGTCGATCTTGCTGTTGGCGGTGGTCTTCTTGCCGCCGTTGCTGCTGCCGTCGTCGTCCGAGCCGCACGCCGTGAGGGCCAGGGCGCCGGAGACGGCGAGAGCACCGAGGGTGAGGGCCCGCCGGTTCATGCGCTGAAGCTTCACTTTCGGGAGTTCCTTCCGGGAGCCGCCGGCCGTGTGGCTGGCCTGTCGTGGCGGCGTGCGAAGTGGTTCGGGTGGCCGTGGTGGCCGGTGGTTCGAACACGTGGGGCGGGACCTTCTCGACGATCCAGCCGCCGCACCGCGTAAGGCCGAAATTAGGCAGAACAGGTGAAGCCGTCGATGGCCGTAAGTGAACGAGCGGTGAACCTACGCGGACGTTGTGGTTAGGTCACGGGCTGATTACATCGACGAGCGCGTGAAAGCTTCGGGGGGCGCGCATTTGCGAGCGCGCGCGGGGTAGTACGCGCCCCTGGTGGGGCGGAGCCGCAGGCGGGGGCGGGTCAGAGCGTCCCGAGGGCGCGCAGGGTCTCCAGGCAGGTGTCGAGGAGACGGCGGTCGCGGAGCTGCGTGAGGCGGGCGCGGGCCTCGTGGGGCGCGAGCCAGCGGACGCGGTCGACCTCGCGGCCGGGCGTGAAGCAGCCGCCGAGGGCCTCGGCGGCCCAGTAGTGGACCTCTTTGGGGCGGCCGTTCGCGAGGTAGCGGGCCGTGGGGAGCGCCGGGCCCGGGGCGCAGCGCTGGCCCGTCTCCTCCGCCACCTCGCGCAGGGCGCAGTCCAGGAGCGTCTCGCCGGGCTTGACCTTGCCTTTCGGCCAGCTCCAGTCGTCGTACTTCGGCCGGTGGACCAGGCAGAGGACCAGGCCTTCCGGGGTGGTGGAGCGGCGCCACAGGACGCAGCCCGCCGCCCTGACCGGCTCCGGTTCCCGGGGTGCTGTCACGCGGCGCCCTCCCTCACGTCGTCACGGCGCCGTGACCGCCTCCCGCAGCCACGCCTGCTGGAACGCGAACCTGGCGGCCTCCACCTCGTGGCGCTGGTCGGCGTGCAGGACGCCGAGCGCGTACGCGGTCGCCGGGGCGATGCGGGGGGTGCGGGCGGCCGCCGCGGCGGCCGTGGCGGCGTCGGCGGCCTCGCGGTGGCGGTCAAGGGCCGTGCCCGCCGCCGCGAGCCGGTCGTCCGGCGGGGCGGCGCCGAGGAGGACCTCCTGGGCGTAGCGGTGCAGCCGCAGCAGTGAGCGGACCTTCAGCCAGGGGGCGTCCTGGGCCTCCGGTGCCGTGTCGGCGGCCAGGCCGTGGACGAGGGCCTCGGCGTTGTACGGGTGGCCCGCGCGCAGCAGCGGCAGCGCGGCGACCGCCTCCGTGAGCTGGGCCTCGGCCGTGGTGGCCAGGGGTTTGAGGTCGGTGCCGGGGGCCGGGCGCAGGGGCACGTCGCTGGCCATGACGGCGACGTTGTCGGCGACGGCGTGGAAGCGGGAGGAGCCGAAGGCCTGGAGCGCGGCGGAGTGGGCCCGGGTGCGGGCCAGGGTCAGCTGGCGCTCCAGGAGGGCTGCCGCCTTGGCCGCGCCGACGGCGAGCTGTCCCGCGGGCTTCCTGACGCCTGCCTTCGCTTCGCCCGCGCGGGGCGCCGGGGGCTGTGCCCACCCCTCCCGGGCGGGACGAGCGCCCGCCGGGGAGACGACGGCCGGCGCCGGGGTCGACAAGCGGTGGAGCGCGCCGAGCAGCCGGTCGAGGCGGGCCGCGTAGGCGTGCTCGCGGGCCAGGGTGCCCGAGAGCCAGGCCAGCTCCGGCCGGAGGCCTTCCGTCCACTCCTGGTCCAGGAGGGGGCGGAACGTGTGCAGCGTGGCGCCTATGCGGCGCGCGGCCCCCCGCAGCGACCGGGCCGCGGCGAGCGACTCCTCGGCCCCCTGCGCGTCCGTGGAGGACTCGCGGTGCAGCCGCAGCGAGCGGAGGAATTCGGTCGCCTGGTCCTGTAGGTAGAGCGACAGGGCCTCGCCCGCCGTCATCTCATGGTGTTGCTGTGCCACGCCGGCGCCTCCGGGCGTCTATGAGCATCTCCTGTACGTTCCGCAGGGGCTGGCCTTCCGGGTCCGTGGCGTGCCGCGTCCAGTTGCCGTCCGCCCCCAGGTGCCACGAGGCCGTGGTGTCCGACATGCCGGTCTCGAGCAGCCGGTTGAGGGTGGCCCGGTGAGCCGGGGCCATGACCCTCACCATCGCCTCGATGCGGCGGTCGAGGTTGCGGTGCATCATGTCGGCGCTGCCGATCCACACCTCCGGTTCGCCGCCGTTGCCGAAGGCGAAGACCCGGGAGTGCTCCAGGAAGCGGCCGAGCACCGAACGCACCCGTATGTTCTCGGAGAGCCCCACGACGCCCGGCCGCACCGCGCAGATGCCGCGCACCCACACGTCCACCGTGACGCCGGCCTGCGAGGCGCGGTACAGCGCGTCGATGAGGGCCTCGTCGACGATCGAGTTGACCTTGATGCGGACGTAGGCGGGGCGGCCCGCGCGGTGGTGCTGGACCTCCCGGTTGATGCGGGTGATCAGGCCGTCGCGCAGGGAGCGCGGGGCCACGAGGAGGCGGCGGTAGGTCTCGCGGCGCGAGTAGCCCGAAAGCCGGTTGAAGAGGTCCGAGAGGTCCGCGCCGACTTCCTGGTTGGCGGTGAGCAGGCCGAGGTCCTCGTACAGGCGGGCGGTCTTCGGGTGGTAGTTGCCGGTGCCCACGTGCGAGTAGCGGACCAGGTTGTCGCCCTCCTGGCGGACGACGAGCGAGAGCTTGCAGTGGGTCTTGAGGCCGACGAGGCCGTAGACCACGTGGCAGCCCGCCTCCTCCAGCTTGCGCGCCCACTTGATGTTGGCCTGCTCGTCGAAGCGGGCCTTCAGCTCGACCAGGACCAGGACCTGCTTGCCGGACTCGGCCGCGTCGATGAGCGCGTCCACTATCGGGGAGTCGCCGGACGTGCGGTACAGCGTCTGCTTGATGGCCAGCACGTTCTCGTCGGCGGCGGCCTGCTCCAGGAAGGCCTGCACGGACGTGGAGAACGAGTCGTACGGGTGGTGCAGGAGCACGTCGTGGCCGCCGCGCAGGGCGGCGAAGATGTCGGGCGCGGACGCCGACTCGACCTCGGCGAGGTCGCGGTGGGTGCCCGCGACGAACTTCGGGTACTTCAGCTCGGGCCGGTCCAGGCCCGCGATGGCGAAGAGCCCGGTGAGGTCGAGCGGCCCCGGCAGCGGGTGCACCTCCGACTCGCCGATCTTCAGCTCCCGCATCAGGAGGTTGAGGATCTTCCGGTCGATGGACTCCTCGACCTCCAGGCGCACCGGCGGCCCGAAGCGGCGCCGCATCAGCTCCTTCTCCAGCGCCTTGAGGAGGTTCTCGGCGTCGTCCTCCTCCACCTCCAGGTCCTCGTTCCGGGTGAGCCGGAACATGTGGTGCTCCCGGATGTTCATCCCCGGGAACAGCTCCTGGAGGTGCTTGGGTGCGGCGATCACGTCCTCGACGGGGACGTACCGCTGCGGCGACGCCTCCAGGAAGCGGGACAGGAGCGGCGGGACCTTGACGCGCGCGAAGTGCTCGTGCCCCGTGACCGGGTTCTCGATCACCACGGCCAGGTTCAGGGACAGGCCCGAGATGTACGGGAAGGGGTGCGCGGGGTCCACGGCCAGGGGAGTGAGCACCGGGAAGATGCGCTGCATGAACAGCGTGTAGAGCCGGGACTGCTCCTTGTCGGTCAGCTCGTGCCAGCGCACCACGTGGATGCCCTCGTCGGCCAGGGCGGGCGCGACCTCCTCCTGGTAGCAGGCGGCGTGCCGGGCCATGAGTTCGCGGGAGCGGTTCCAGATGAGTTCCAGGACCTCGCGGGGCTGGAGGCCGGAGGCCGAGCGGGTGGCGACGCCGGTCGCGATGCGGCGCTTGAGGCCCGCGACCCGCACCATGAAGAACTCGTCGAGGTTCGAGGCGAAGATCGCCAGGAAGTTCGCCCGCTCCAGGAGCGGGGTCGCCGGGTCCTCGGCCAGCTCCAGGACGCGTTCGTTGAAGGCGAGCCAGCTGCGCTCCCGGTCCAGGAAGCGGCCCTGCGGCAGGGCCTCGCCGCCGTGGCCGGCCTGGGCGTCCTCGTCGTACGCGTCGAGGTCGGCGTCGATGTCCGGGTCGAGGTCGGAGACGGCGGCCGCGACGGTGTGCGGACGGTGTGCGGCCAGGGCGCCGACGGACGGCTGGGCGTGCCGGATGCCGTCGGCGTCGGGGCTCGTGACTTCGGTCTGCGCGGTGGGCTCGCTCATGGTCTTATTCTTCCGCGCGACACCCCCGGTGGGCGCGCCGGAGAGCGCGGGCGCGGGACGCACCCGCCCGTTGTGGCGCGCGCGGTCCTGCACCGGGTCGGGCACGGTGGGGGGCTGCATTGCCTGAGCGTCGCAAGCCTGTCTGAATCATCGGTTACGCCGACATGACGCCTGGGAGTGCGCATGGGGACCCCCAGGCGTCCGCGCGGCGCCCCGGCCGGGCCAGGACCCGGCGGCCGCCCGGGGCCCGGCCGGCCCGGCCCCGGTGATCCCGTACGGGCCCGTCAGGACTCCGTGCGGTACATCAAGTCCGTCTCGTGCGTGCTGAACCCCATCCGCTCGTACACGCTCACCGCCGCCTTGTTGTCCGCGTCCACGTACAGCATCGCCGTCGGCAGGCCCGCCGCGGCCAGGTGCCGCAGGCCGATCGCGGTGAGTGCCTTGCCGAGGCCGCCGCCCTGGGCGCCGGGGCGCACCCCGAGGACGTACACCTCGCCGAGCCGCTCCGCCGCGTGCGTCTTCGTCCAGTGGAAGCCGATCAGTTCCGGGCCGGCGTCGGTGTCGCGCTCGGCGAGGAAGAACCCGGCCGGGTCGAACCACGGCTCCGCCTTGCGGTCGTCGAGGTCCCGCTGCGTCAGGGAGCCCTGCTCCGGGTGGTGCGCGAACGCCTCCGCGTTCACCGCGAGCCACGCCGCGTCGTCCGCGCCGGGGACGAAGGCGCGTACGCGCACGCCGTCGGGTAGCACCGGCTCGTCGAGGTCCAGGCCCTCCAGGGGCCGCCGCATCTGGCGCAGCTCGCGGAACAGGGTGAGGCCGAGCACCTGCGCGAGGTGCCGGGCGGCGGAGTGCCCGCCGTGCGCCCACACCCGAAGGCGCCTGCCGGACTCCGCGAGCAGCGCGGTGCCGAGCGCGCGCCCGTGGCCGTGGCCGCGGTGCGCCGGGTGCACCACCAGCTCGGCGGCCGGGGCCTCCACGGGGTCGTTGTCCTCCAGCTGTGCGTAGCCGACGAGTTCACCGCCCACCGTCAGGAGCAGGTGCCGCACGCCTTCGCGGGCCCCTCCCCGCAGCTGGAGCCGCCCCTGCTCCGACACGGCCTGCTGGCCGTCGGTGCGCGCGGCCTCCGCGAGGAGCCCGAGCACGGCGGTGGCCCGGTCGTCCGTGAGCGCGTCGTACGTGTCGATCCTGCGGAGGGCGGCGGGTGTCCTGGCGGGCGTGTCGTCTGTCATGGATCCGAGGGTAATTCGAGGGCAAGTGAAGGGTGGCGGCGGCAACGCCTGGTCGACGGTGAATGGCTATCAGGCTGTAACCACCGGGACTCTGTTGCGCTACGCGCGTTGACCATAGGCTTCCGCACGGCCCCAGTCGTCCACACCACCCCAGGGGAACACGTGTCAGCCACATCCCAGCCACGCAGGCAGCGGCGCAGAACCGCCCGGGTGCTCGCCCTCACGGCGGGCCTCGCCACCGTCGGCGCGCTCGCCGCCGCGCTGCCCGCGACCGCGGGCCAGGAGCAGGGTCAGGACCGGATGGCGGCCGTGGGGCACCACGGCAAGAAGCGCACGGTCGATGTGCAGCTGCTCTCCTTCAACGACTTCCACGGCAACCTCCAGGCGCCCGCGGGCTCCTCGGGCCAGGTCACCGAGAAGCAGCCGGACGGCACGGAGAAGAAGATCGACGCGGGCGGCGCCGAGTACCTGGCGACCTCCCTGCGCACGGCCCGCAAGGGCCACCCGTACTCGATCACCGCGGCGGCCGGCGACCTCATAGGCGCGAGCCCGCTCCTGTCCGGGCTCTTCCACGACGAGCCGAGCGTCGAGGCCCTGAACAAGATGGGCCTCGACGTCTCCAGCGTCGGCAACCACGAGTTCGACGAGGGCGCCGGGGAACTGGCCCGCATCCAGAACGGCGGCTGCCACCCCAAGGACGGCTGCTACGAGAAGGACGAGCACGGCAAGACCAAGAAGTTCAAGGGCGCCGACTTCCCCTACCTCACGGCGAACGTGACGAAGGAGAAGACCGGCAAGTCCCTCCTCAAGCCCTACTACGTGTGGAAGCACAAGGGCGTGAAGATCGGCTTCATCGGGCTCACTCTCGAAGGCACCCCGGACATCGTCTCGGCCGACGGCATCAAGGGCCTGAAGTTCCACGACGAGGTCGAGACGATCGACAAGTACGCGAAGATCCTCGACAAGCAGGGCGTGAAGTCGATCGTCACCCTCATCCACGAGGGCGGCTCCCCGGCGAGCCAGGCGTACAACTACGACTGCGACTCCCCGGGCGCGGGCGACGGCATCTCGGGCCCGATCGCCGCGATCGCCAAGGAGGCCTCGCCCAAGGTCGACGCGTTCGTCACCGGCCACACGCACCAGGCGTACGTCTGCACCATCCCCGACCCGGCGGGCAAGCCGCGCATGGTGACCTCGGCGTCCTCGTACGGGAAGCTCTACACCGACACCACGCTGACGTACGACCGCAAGACCAAGGACGTCGTCCGTACGAGCGTGAAGTCCGCGAACCACGTCGTCAGCCGCACGCAGCCCAAGGCCGCCGACATGACGCGCCTGATCGACCGCTGGAACAAGCTGGCCGCGCCCATCGCCGACAAGCCCGTCGGCTACATCTCCGGTGACATCCCCGGCCGCGGCGCCGCGACGCCCGAGTCGCCGCTCGGCGACCTCATCGCCGACGCGCAGCTCGCGCACGCCAAGTCCCTCGACCCGAAGGCCGCCCTGGCCCTGATGAACCCGGGCGGCATCCGCTCCGACCTCGTCCACAAGGCGAGCGGCGGCGAGGGCGACGGGGTCGTGACGTACGGCGAGGCGTTCACCGTGCAGCCGTTCGCCAACACCGTGAACCTCGTCGACCTCACCGGCGCGCAGCTCCTCACCGCCCTGCGCCAGCAGGTCAGCGGCCCGAACGAGGCCTCCCCGAAGATCCTCCAGATCTCGCGGGGACTCACGTACACGCTGGACATGACGAAGACGGGCGCGGCCCGGATCGTCACCGACTCCGTGAAGCTGAACGGCGAGCCGCTGGATCCGGGCGCCACCTACCGCGTCGCCATGAACTCCTTCCTCGCGGGCGGCGGCGACGGCTTCGCCGAGCTGGGCAAGGGCACGAAGCCGCTGGTCGGAGCGGATGACCTGAAGGCGCTCAACGACTACTTCGCCACGAACTCCTCGGCGACCGCGCCGATCGCGCCGCCGAAGGCCGACAGGATCACGGTTGTGAAGTAACTCGTTGTGAAGTAACTCTCCGCAACGAGGCTTGGGGTGGGGTGTGAACGTATGGTGAGATCACCTGATGCGTTCCCCCCACCGCATAGCCCCCACAACTGACCCCGTAAAGAAGCACAATCCGTACGACGAGCTGGCAGAACTCGCGCCGGGGCCGCTGGACGACTTCCTTGAGGAAGACAGCGGATCCGCCGCCGACGAGCCCTGGTCCCCGCCCAACCACCGGCGCGGCAGCCGTCGCCGTCGCAACCGGTTCGCGGGGCTCCCGTTCGCGGTGAAGACCCTCGTCGCGCTCGCCGTCGGCGCCGCCTTCCTCGTCCTCGCCGACCGCTGGGCGCTGCTCTACGCCGAGCACGAGGCCGCCGACAAGCTCAAGGACCAGCTGAACCTCAGCGCGGCGCCCGAGGTCGACATCGCGGGCTTCCCCTTCCTCACCCAGGTCCTCGACCAGCGCCTGGAGAAGGTCCAGGTCACCGTCCCCGACGTCGCCGCCGACCGCGTCTCCCTTGCGAAGGTCTCCGCGACCGCGACCGACGTGACCCTGAAGGGCGACGGGCCCACCTCCCTGACCGGCGCCGTCATCGACAAGATGCACGGCGAGGTGCTGCTCTCCTTCGACGACCTGAAGCGTGAACTCGGCGCCTCGCAGGTCACGTTCACCGGCCACGGCCGCGACCAGGTGCTCGCGCGCGGCACGCTGCCCGTCGCCGGGCACGACCTGAAGGTGCGCGCCGACGCCCACATCGAGCGCGTCGGGGAGCGCGGCGTGGCCACGGACATCGACCGGATGCGGCTCGACATCGGCGATCTGGCGACCTACCGGCCCGGCGCGCGGCCCTCCGAGGGGCTGCACCTGACCCGGAAGTCCGCCGGGCGGGTGGCCCGCGAGTCGGACCGGGCCAAGGCGCTCCTCGCCGTGCCGGTGATCGCCCACCGCCTCGGCCTGCCCGACGCCGCGGTGCGCGAGGCGCTGCGCAGCGACGCCAAGCTCAACGAGGTGACGGGGTCGCCGCGGTTCGTCGACGACGTCATGCGCCTGAACCTCCTGGACGTGGCCCTGGAACACCCCGAGCTGCTCCGCCGCCTCGGCCTCGACCCCGCCCTCCTCAAGGGCCTCGACGGCCTCACCCGCCCCGTCCTCGTCGACCGCCTCTCGCTCGCCTTCCAGCTGCCGGAGCTGCCGGGTGAGGGGGCGGTGGGGCTGCGCGACGTCACGGTGCGCCGGGACGGTATCCGCGCGGAGGTGGAGGGCTACGGCATCGGCTTCGGGTAGGGCCGGGGCTGAGGCCGGGCGGCTCGGCCGAGGCGCAGGGCCGGGCCAGGGAAGGCCGCCCGGAGCCTTCTGTCGTGGCTGACCACGACCACCGTGCCGGCGTACGCCGCGAGCGCCGCCTCCAGCTCCTCCACCAGGGCCGGGGCCAGGTGATTCGTCGGCTCGTCGAGGAGGAGCAGGTCGTACGGTTCGCTGACCAGGCGGGCCAGTTCGAGCCGCCGCCGCTGGCCGGTGGACAGGTCGCGGACGGGCCGTGGCAGGTCCCGTTCCCGGAAGAGGCCGAGCGCCAGCAGCTCGTCGGCGCGGTCGGCACCGAACACGTCGAGCACCGAGCGGGTCTCCCCGGTCCGGGACAGCGGCTCCTCCACCTGCCGCAGCAGCCCGGCCCGCGCGGGCCTGCGCACGACGGCGCCCGGCTCGGGGGTCAGCTCGCCCGCGAGCACGCGAAGGAGCGTCGACTTGCCCGCGCCGTTGGGGCCGGTGACGAGGAGGCGCCCGCCCGCGGGCACGTGCAGCGAGTCGAGCGAGAGCCGCCCCGGCACGCGCACGCCGGCCAGCTCGACGGCCCGGTCCGCGGCCCCGGCGATGGCCGCCGTGAACCGCAGGGGCTCCGGCGGCCGGGGCGCCGGGTGCGCGGCAAGCCGTGCGAGGCGTTCCCGCGCGTCGCGGATGCGGCTCATCGCGCCGTGCGCCCGCGACCGGGCGCGGAAGGCGCCCGCGCCGCTGAACGCGGCCGGCGCCTTGCGCGGAATCGCGTCGAGCCGCCCGATGTGGGAGTCGGCGAGCCGCGACTGGCGGGCCACCTCGGCGCGCCACTCCTCGTACTCCCGCGTCTGCCGGGCCCGTTCGGCGGCCTTGGCGGTCAGATATCCCGCGTAGCCGTCGCCGTAGCGGCGTACGGTACGTGTCTCGTGGTCGACCTCCAGAACGGTGTCGGTGACGCGATCCAGAAAGGTCCGGTCGTGGGTGACCGCCACGAGCGTGCCCCGGTGGGCGCGCAGCCGCTCCTCCAGCCAGGCGACGGCCTCGTCGTCGAGGTCGTTGGTGGGCTCGTCGAGCAGCAGCAGCTCGGGCGCGGAGGCGAGCGTCGCCGCCAGGGCGAGGCGGGAGCGCTGCCCGCCGGAGAGCGTGCCGAGCCGCCGCGCCCGGTCCAGGCCCGTGTGCTCGCCCAGGTGCCGCAGGGCGATGTCGACGCGCCGGTCCGCGCCGTAGCCGCCGCGGGCCTCGAACTCCTCGACGAGCCCGGCGTACTCCTCGTACGAGGCCGGCACCCGCTCGTCGAGCCGCGCGGCCGCGGCCTCGATCCGCCGCTCCAGGGCGCGGAGTTCGGCCAGGGCCAGGTCGACGGCGTCCCCGACACGGGCCGAACCCGGCAGGCCGAGGGTCTGCGCGAGATGCCCGACCCCGCCCGGCGCCACCACGGTCACCGTGCCGTTGTCCGGCCGCTCCACCCCGGCGATCAGCCGGAGCAGCGTGGACTTCCCGGACCCGTTGTCCCCGACGACCCCGGCCTTCTCCCCGGGCCGGACACTGAACGAGACCCGATCGAGCACGACCCGGTCCGGATAGCGCTTGGTCACCCCGCCGAGCACGAGCTGAGAGTCGGCGGTACGAGCTGCGGATGCTGCGGGTGCACGGAACAAATGAGGCTTCTTTCGTGGGCGACAGGGGCAGTACTTCGCTACTTCGAGACGAGACGTACCGTCTCGAAGTGGGTCCCACTGTAGCCTCTGCACGGCGCCCCCGCAAGACGCTGCGTCTCGCTATTTTTACGACGAGGTCAAGGCGCCCCAGGCGGTGGAGTTGGGGCCCCGGGGAGGGTCACCGTGGCCACTGTGCCGGGGGTGGGGGCCGGGCCCAGGGTTACCTCGCCGCCTGACTGGCGGATCGTGCGGGCCACGATGGAGAGGCCGAGGCCGGAGCCGGGGAGGCTGCGGGCGGTGGGGGAGCGCCAGAAGCGGTCGAAGACGTAGGGGAGTTCGTCCGGGGGGATGCCGGGGCCGTGGTCGCGTACGGTCAGGACGCCGTGTTTCAGGGCGACCTCGACGGCCGTGCCGGGAGGGCTGAACTTCACCGCGTTGTCCATGATGTTGACGATGGCCCGCTCCAGGGCGGGCGGCTCCGCACGGACGTACCACGGCGTGAGGTCCGCCTCGAAGGTCAGCTCCGGGCCGCGCAGGCGGGCCCGCTGGAGGGCCGTGTCCACGATCTCGTGCAGGGCGACGACCTGCACCTTGCTCTCGCCCGCCGCGTCCGGGCGCGACAGCTCCTGGAGGTCGCCGATGAGCGCGGCCAGCTCCGTCATCTGCGCCTTGACCGACGCGAGCAGCGCCCGGCGGTCGTCGGGCGGGATGGCGCGGCCGGTCTCCTCGCTGCGGGCGAGCAGTTCGATGTTCGTACGCAGGGAGGTGAGCGGGGTGCGCAGCTCGTGCCCCGCGTCGGCGATCAGCTGCTGCTGGAGGTCGCGGGACGAGGCGAGCGCCGAGGTCATCGCGTTGAAGGACCGGGAGAGGCGGGCGATCTCGTCGTCGCTCGCCTCCTCCGTCGGGATGCGCAGACTCAGGTCCTCCGTACGGGCCACGTGCTCGACGGCCGCCGTCAGCTCGTCCACCGGGCGCAGCCCCGTACGGGCCACCCACAGGCCCGCAGCGCCCGCGCCGACGACGCCCACCCCGGCCACCAGGGACAGCACGAGGACGAGGTTGCTCAGGGTGTCCTGGACCTCGTTGAGGGGGCGGGCGATGGAGATCGCGTAGGGCTCGTCGGGCATCGGGTACGTGTAGACGCGGTACTTCACCCCGTCGGACGTGGTGGCGTCGTGGAAGGACTCGGCGCGCTCGCGCAGCGCGACCTCGGTGTCCGACTTCTTCAGCTCGAACGTGATGTTCGGCCGTCCCACGACGACGCAGGCGCCACCCTTCTGGTCGACCACCTGGATGATCTGCTGGTACAGGTCCGGCCCGTCCTTCCGCACGAGGGTCGCGCGGCCGCACTGCCCGGTGACGTCGTCGATCATGCCGCGCACCTCTTGGGCGAGCGCGTTGGTGCGACGCTCGCTCAGCGCGGCGTCCAGCGAGCTGACCAGCACGTTGCGCACCACGAACCAGCACGCCACCGCCGCCGCGGCGACCGCGAGCGCCACCGCCGCCGACACGAGCAGCGCGAGCCGCGAGCGCAGCGGCAGCGCCTTCAGGCGGCCGGGCAGGCCCTTCACTCGCGACCGCCGGTCCCCGCGGCGTCCGCGCGCAGGACGTACCCCACACCCCGCACCGTGTGCACCAGGCGCGGCTCGCCGCCGCTCTCGGTCTTGCGGCGCAAGTACATGACGTACACGTCGAGGGAGTTCGACGACGGCTCGAAGTCGAAGCCCCACACCGCCTTCAGGATCTGCTCCCGGGTGAGCACCTGGCGCGGGTGCGCGAGGAACAGCTCCAGGAGCGTGAACTCGGTGCGGGTCAGCTCCACAGTGCGCGCCCCGCGCGTCACCTCGCGGGTGGCCAGGTCCATCCGCAGGTCGGCGAAGGAGAGCACCTCGCTGTCGGTGGCCTGCCCGGCGGCGGCCGCGTACGAGCTGCGCCGCAGCAGGGCGCGGATGCGGGCGAACAACTCGTCCAGCTCGAAGGGCTTGACCAGGTAGTCATCCGCTCCGGCGTCCAGGCCCGAGACGCGGTCGCCGACCGTGTCGCGGGCGGTGAGCATCAGGATCGGGGTCGTGGAGCCGGTGGCGCGCAGCCTGCGGGCGGCCGTCAGACCGTCCATGCGGGGCATCTGGATGTCGAGCACGACGAGGTCCGGCCGGTACGCGGCGGCCTTCTCCAGGGCGTCCGCGCCGTCCACGGCCACCTCGGTGCCGTAGCCCTCGAAGGCGAGGCTGCGCTGGAGCGCCTCGCGCACGGCGGGCTCGTCGTCCACGATCAGGATCCGCTGCGGGTCGCCTTCGGCGGGGCTCATGGGTGTTCGTCTTCCTCGGGGTGTACGGGTGCGGTCGGGGCCGCTATCAGCGTCGCACGGACCTCCGCGGGGGCGCCGCCCCGGACCCACCCTCTTCGCGAGCCCTGGGGCACCGGCCCCGGGGCATCGGCCCGGTCAGCCGTCCGCCCCGGACCGCAGCTTCGCCAGGTCCGCCTTCACCGTGTTGACCGGGATGGCGAAGCCGAGCCCCACGCTGCCGGAGTCGCCGGACCCGCCGGCCCCGCCGCCGCCCGAGCTGGGCGCGTACATCGCGGAGTTGATCCCGACGATGTTCCCGTTCATGTCGATGAGGGCGCCGCCGGAGTTCCCGGGGTTGAGGGAGGCGTCGGTCTGCAACGCCTTGTACGTCGTCTTCGACGACCCCGTGTCGCCGTTGAACTCCTGACCGCCGAACTCGAAGGGCCAGCCCCCGCCGGGCCCGTGCTGCTCCTGGCCGCCCTTGCCGGGGTCCGCGGACACGGTCACGTCCCGGTCGAGCGCGGAGATGATGCCGCTGGTGACGGTGCCGGTCAGCCCCTCGGGCGAGCCGATCGCGACGACCTCGTCGCCGACCTGGACCTTGTCGGAGTCACCGAGGCTCGCGGCCTTCAGCCCCGAGGCGCCCTCCAGCTTGATGAGCGCGAGGTCCTTCTTGCTGTCGGTGCCCACCGTCTTGGCCTGGTACGTCTTCCCGTCGCTGGTCCGCACGGTGATCGAGGTGGCGCCCGAGATGACGTGGTTGTTGGTGACGATCTCGCCGTCGGACGTGATGATCACGCCGGAGCCGGTGGACTTGCCCGCGTTGGTGGTCGCGTTGATCTCGACGGTGCTCGGCGTCACGGCGGCGGCGACGCCGGAGACGGTGCCCTTGCTGCCCGCGGAGACGCTCGTACCGTTGATGTTCCTCGCGCCGGTCCCGCTGTCGCCGCCGGTGAGGGTCTGCACGGCGTAGGCGGTGCCGCCGCCGACGGCCGCGGCGGCGATGGCGACCGCGGCGAGGAGGGCGACGGGGCCCTTGGCGCGGCGCCGGGGCGCGGGCGCGGCGGCGAGCGTGGTCGTGGGCGCCCCGGCGGACTCCGGCTCGTAGGCGGGCGGGGGCGGGTACGCGCCCTGGGTACCGCCGTGGTGCCCGAGGTGGGCCTGCTCCTTGTGGTACTCGCCGCTGTGGCGGAAGCTCTCGGTCATGTCCCTGAGCATCACGGCCGCAGATGAGAGCCCGCTGAGGGCGCCCTGAGAAGCCCGGCAGAACCCTGTTTGCCCGACATAAAGGCCTGACATGAAGGCCCGACGTGAAGGGTCGGCGCAGGGCCCCGGCCCCCGGCCCCGGCCCCGCGCGCCTCACAGGTCCCGGTTGCGCTCGTCGCTCGCGAAGAAGAAGCCGAAGGCCGCGCTGGCCAGGGCCACCACCGGGGTGAAGACGAGGCTCAGCTCGCGGTAGTTGTCCGCCTTGAAGTGGGTCCAGTGGCCGAAGACCAGGGCCAGGCTGGGGACCACGGCCAGGACGCAGACGAGCCAGAAGAGCCCCAGGGCGAGCACCCGCCGGGTCTCGTTCATATGCCGCTGCTTGCTGATCTTGAGCCAGTTCTCGGTGTCGAGGCCGGCGGGGGAGGGCGGCTCGTCCTCGATGAGGGCGGGACCGGCACCGGCCTCGCCGCCGGGCTGGACGTGGTCGCGCAGGAAGCTGAGGTCGAGCCCGTCCCGGGAGGGCGGCTCGGTCTCGCTCAGGTCGTCACCGGGTCCGGTCGTCACGGCACCCTCCCGCGTCCGGCGGGCAGGGGGCCGGCGGTCCCGGCCGCCACGTCGGTGCGTCCGTCAAGGGTTGCTCGTCCTCCCGGGTCGGGAACGGGGGCGGCGCCGTCGGCGGTGCCTCCCCGCCTCGTTACTCGTGTACAGGGCACCCGTGCTCCCCGGCGGCGCAGGGCTCCACCGGGACGGGAGGGCCGATCCGCCAGATCTCGCCGTCCGGCAGGGGCAGTTCGTCCTCGCGCAGCAGCACCTCGCAGCCGAGGCCGGGGTCTTCCTCGGCGGCGTCGATGAACTCCCCGAAGGGCGCGGGGGGTTCGGGCACCTCGGTGAGCTGCTGCTCGTTGTGCCATTCGCGGTAGGGCGTGAGGTGGCCCACCTTCGTCGCGCAGCAGAGCTGCACGGTCACGTGCCGGGTCTTCCCGCGCGCCCCTGGCGCGGGTGTCGGCTCATTCATCGGTGGTGCCCCCTCCGGTGATCGCCCTGTGGGCGAGGGGGCCGTGCCACAGCTCAGGACCCCCAAGCTTCACCTGAGCGAGGCTAGCACATTGCATGTGATCTATTTCAACATCTGCCGCACACTCGATGTGGATTTGATGCACACTGGAAGTGTACCCAAGGCGCATCGAGTACGGATTTGCTTGACACGATGTGTGCGGGAGGGCAGCATGGAAGGCACGTTCCGACGGGCACGGCTGGGAGGAGCAAGTCATGGGCGCGTTCATCGACCGTTTATGGGCCCCGTGAGATCCAGTGCGTACGCCGGTGGGACCGCCGGGGTCGGTGCGCGCTGACCTGGTTTTCTGGCGCACGCAGTGCGCCGGCGCGGACCTGTGACAGGTAGCGCCCATATCCGCAGCGCCGGGGTCGGCCCGGATGCCTGCGATCGCTCGGGGAGCGTTCAGGGGATTCCCTGGACGGAGTCGCCGGGCCGCCGTGTGTCCGGACCGCGACATCTTTGCCTACTGAGGTTCTGAGGGGAACTGGCATGCCTGCTGACAACACGACCGAGACGCCCACCACAGCGGCGGACACCCAAAGCACCCGCCTCAGCGTGAACATCAACGCGGAGACAGCGGCCAAGCTGCGCTGGTACAAGGAGCAGAAGGGCATCTCCATCACCGAGACCGTCCGACGAGCCGTGGCCCTCCTGGATCTCGTCGAGCGAGAGTCCGCAAGCGGCAATGAGGTCCTGCTCAAGTCCCGCGACGGCAAGTCGGTCCGTCAGCTCTGGCTCGTCTGACCCGCTCGACCCGCTCGTCCGCCGCCCGCTCCCCTGACCGGCCACACGTGGCCGCGGCGGGCCGCGGCTAGCCGTCGCAGCCGCAGGAGCGGCGCACCACCAGCCGCGACGGGAAGACCTTCAGCCGCTCGCGCCGAGACCCGGCGACCCTCAGGCCGTCGTCGAGGACCAGATCGACGGCCGCGCGCGCCATCGCGGGGCGGTCCGAAGCGACCGTCGTGAGAGGCGGGTCCGTGAGCGCCGCCTCCTTCACATCGTCGAACCCGGCGACGGCCAGCTCGCCCGGCACGTCGATCCGCAGCTCGCGCGCGGCCCGCAGGACACCGATGGCTTGGTCGTCGGTGGAGCAGAAGATCGCGGTCGGCCGGTCGGGCCCGCTCAGGAAGCCGAGCGCCAGCTGGTACGCGTCGTAGCGGTTGTACGGCGCCTCGAAGAGCCGGCCCTCGGTCGGCCGGCCCGCCTCGCGCATCGCGCGCCGCCAGCCCTCGACGTGGTCGGAGACCGGGTCGCCGACGGTGGGGGTCTCCGCCGTCCCGCCGACGCAGGCCACGTACTCGTGTCCGTGCTCCAGGAGGTGCCGGGTGGCGAGCTGGGCACCGCCGACGTCGTCCGTGACCACGGCCACGTCGTCGATGGCCTCGGGCCGCTCGTGCAGCAGGACCACGCGCGCGTCCCACGCGTCGATCTCGGCCGCCGCCTGATCCGTCAGACCGTGGCTGACGAGGATCAGACCCGAGACCCGCATGCCGAGGAAGGCCCGCAGATAGTGGGTCTCACGCTCTTCCACGTAGTCGGAGTTGCCGACCAGGACCATCTTTCCGCGCTCGGACGCCGCCTGCTCCACCGCGTGCGTCATCTCCGCGAAGAACGGCTGGCGCGCGTCCGGCACGATCATGCCTATGAGGTCAGTGCGGCGGGACGCCATGGCCTGGGCGACCCGGTCCGGGCGGTAGCCCAGCTCCTTGATCGCGGCGAGGACACGCTCGCGCGTGGCCGGGGCGACCGGCCGGGGTCCGTTGTTGATGACGTAGCTCACGACCGCGGTCGAAGTACCCGCCAGTCGCGCCACATCGTCCCGCGTCACCTTGGCCACGCGCGCAGTCTACGCGGATGGAGTCAGCCCTGAGCAGGGCGTGCGGCCGCTTCCTCGGGCGTGCGGGACACCGGAGCGGACGGCCGCCGTGACGAAGCGGACGAAGGGGGCGTCCGCTCACCGTCCGTCTTCTCGGTCTTCTCGGCCCGCTCCGCCCGCTCTGCCCGCTCTGCCCGCTCCGGCTTCTCCGGGACGACGAAGCGGTAGCCCACGTTGCGCACGGTGCCGATGAGCGACTCGTGCTCGACGCCGAGCTTCGCCCGCAGCCGGCGCACGTGCACGTCGACCGTGCGGGTCCCGCCGAAGTAGTCGTAGCCCCAGACCTCCTGGAGCAGCTGGGCGCGCGTGAAGACCCGGCCCGGGTGTTGCGCCAGGTACTTGATCAGCTCGAACTCCTTGAAGGTCAGGTCGAGGACCCGGCCCTTCAGCTTCGCGCTGTACGTCGCCTCGTCCACGGACAGGTCGCCGTTGCGGATCTCCATGGGGGAGTCGTCGGCGGTGATCTCCTTGCGGCCCATGGCCAGGCGCAGGCGCGCCTCGACCTCGGCCGGGCCCGCGGTGTCCAGGAGGACGTCGTCGATGCCCCAGTCCGCGGTGACGGCGGCGAGGCCGCCCTCCGTCACGACGAGGAGCAGCGGACAGCCGGGCCCGGTGGAGCGCAGGAGCTGGCACAGGCTGCGGACCTGCGGCAGGTCGCGGCGCCCGTCGACGAGGATGACGTCGGCGCCGGGGGTGTCCACGAGGGCCGGGCCCTCGGCGGGGGCCACCCGCACGTTGTGCAGGAGCAGTCCGAGGGCGGGGAGCACCTCCGCCGACGGCTGGAGGGCGTTGGTCAGGAGCAGCAGAGAACTCATCGCGCCGCCCCCTCTGTCCTGGGGGCCTGACCGGCCGTCCGGCCGCCGTACACGTTTCGCTCGCCCATTACGTCGGTTCCTCCTCGGGTCCCGTGCGAGGACGTGGGGGCACTGCTTCGTACGTTGCTACACCCCCCGCGCCCGGGGAGGCATCCGTGCTCGCCGGTCTTGAGGCTACGTTTACCGACCGCGTTCCGCGCGGTCCGTACCAACCGGCCCGGAAAGCACGAAAGGACCCGGGGGCTGCGTCGCCCGGATCCTCTGCGCAGCAGAATAGCCCACATGAGTTCCGGTCCGGCAGGTCAGACGGCGCGATCTTCTGTGCCCCCGATCACTCACGTTCAGCGGAGCGCAACGCTGCGTACGACGCTCCGTACGGCGGACGGGGTACGCATCGACGCCGCGTACGACCCGGGTCCCGGGCCCGTCGGCGGGCCCGCGATCGTGGTGGCGCACGGCTTCACGGGGGACCGGGCGCGACCGCACGTACGGCGCGCCGCGCGGGCGTTCGCGCAGCGTGCGGCCGTGGTCACGTTCTCGTTCCGGGGGCACGGGGTCTCCGGCGGGCGGTCCACGGTCGGCGACCGCGAGGTGCTCGACGTGGCGGCGGCCGTCGCCTGGGCGCGCTCGCTCGGGCACACGCGCGTGGTCACCGTCGGGTTCTCCATGGGCGGCTCCGTGGTGCTGCGCCAGGCGGCGTTGCACAGGGGGCGCACGGAAGCGCGGGTTGACGCGGTCGTCGCGGTCAGTGCCCCGGCCCGTTGGTTCTACCGGGGCACGGCACCCATGCGGCGGCTGCACTGGCTGGTCACCCGGCCGGCGGGCCGGGCCGTGGGGCGGCTCGGGCTTCGCACCCGCATCCATCCGCGTGAGTGGGACCCGGTGCCGCTGTCGCCGACGGAGGCCGTGCCGCTGCTCGCGCCGACCCCGCTCCTGATCGTCCACGGCGACCGGGACCCGTACTTCCCCCTCGACCATCCGCGGATGCTGGCCGCCGCCGCGTCCGGCGCGGCCGAGCTGTGGCTGGAAGCGGGCATGGGCCACGCCGAGCACGCGGCGGACGACGCGCTCCTGGGGCGGATCGCCGACTGGGCCACGGCATCATGGACGTCGGCAACCGCCGAGTGACGAGTGGCAGGAGGGGCACCATGGCAGCCGGGACGATCCGGTACTGGGCCGCGGCGAAGGCGGCCGCGGGCCTTGCCGAGGAGCCGTACGCGGAGGCCACGCTGGCCGACGCGCTGAGCGCGGCCCGCGTTCGACACCCCGGGGAACTGGAGCGCGTCCTGCTCCGCTGCTCGTTCCTCGTCGACGGCGACCCCGTGGGCACGCGCGCCCATGAGACGGTACGTCTGGCCGAGGGCGGCACGGTCGAGGTGCTCCCGCCGTTCGCAGGAGGATGACGTTGAGCGACCAGCCGCACCAGGGGTACGACCCGTACCAGGCGCAGCAGGGGCATCAGGGGCACCAGGGGTATGACCCCTATGACCCGTATCAGCAGCAGGTGCCGCAGCCGCAGCACGCCGATGCCCCGTATCAGCAGCAGTGGGGGTATCAGGACCCTTACGCCGGGCAGCAGGAGCACCAGGACCATACCCAGCAGTGGCAGGGGCAGACCTGGGAGACGCAGATTCAGCCAGCGGCGCCTTCCGTCGACATGAGTGAGACCGCGTACCTGCCTTCGCAGTCCGCCGATCAGTGGGCCCCGGCTTCGGCCCCGGAGGCCGCTTACGCCCAGCCCCAGTACACGGATCAGGGCGCCTCGGCTGTGCCCGCCCGTTCCGCCCCCTGGGCGGACCAGCCGCCCACAGGGGGAGGGGGCGGGTACCAGCCGCCCGCGGAGGAGACGCCCGGGCCCGAAGAGGCCGCGCCCTCCTACGGGCCCGCCACCACCACCGGTAACGCCCGCATCACCGACGCCCAGCGTGCCCGGGCCGAGGGGCGGTCGCCGGTCATCGAGCCGGGGATGCAGCCCGCCGCGCTCACGGCGGTGCTCGGTCTGCTGCTCGCGGGCGGCGCGGCGATGGGGCAGTACGCGCTGCTCGTACCGCTGGTGATCCTCCAGGCCGTGACGGCCGCCGGCTGGTTCCGGCTCAACGGCATGTGGCCCGCCCGGCAGGGCATCGCGCTCGCGTTCCTCGGCGGGCTCGTCGCCGACGCCGCCCTTCTCGCCACCGGCGAGGGCAACGGGCCGGTCGCGATCCTCGGCACCCTCGGCGTCTGGGTGCTGCTCGTCCTCGTTCTCCAGCTGCGCAGCCACGCCGGTGCCGACGAGCGGATGTACGGCCTGATGGCGACCGTCGCCTCCAGCGCGCTCACGATCATCGCGGCCGGGCACCTGGCCGCCGCGCACGAGGCGGCGACCGTCGGCGGCATCGCGGTCGCGGCGGCCGTGCTCGCCCGCGCGCTGCCGCTGCCCACCCCCGCGTCCGTGGTCGTGGCGCTGCTCGCGGCGGCCGGCGCGGGCATCGCGGTCGGCGGGCCCACGGACTTCGGCTCCAAGGGCGCGCTGCTCGGACTCGCCGCCGGGGTGTGCGCGCTCGTGGGGCACCGCGTCGCCAGCTACGACTACCCGTCGCGGTTCGTCCACTTCACGGCCGGGGTCGCGCTGCCGCTGGCCGCCGCCGCGCCCGCGGTGTACCTCCTGGGGCGTGCCATCGGCTGACCCGCGGGCGCCGCGCGCCCGACTCGTACACGTGCGAGGCGATCGTCACAGCTGTTCGACAGGTCCCCTGCCGGGCGTCCCGGCAGGGGGCCTGTCCTTTAGGCTCGCGGCAACTGACTCTGAGGCGGGGGAATGGGAATCCAGGCATGAGCAAGCGCGCGATACGCATACTCCTGATCGTCGTCGTGGTCCTCGGCGGCCTGTTCGTGGCGGCCGACCGCTTCGCCGTCTCGTACGCGGAGAGCGAGGCGGCCGACAAGATCAAGAGTCAGGAGGGGCTGAGCAGCACCCCTGACGTGTCGATCAAGGGCTTCCCGTTCCTGACGCAGGTGATCGGCGGCAAGCTCGACGACGTCGAGATCACGATGAAGGACTACGACGCCAAGTCGGACGGCGACACCATCCGCGTCGCCGACCTCAGCGCCACCATGCACGGCGTCGACTTCTCCAGCGACTACAGCTCCGCCACCGCCGACCGGGCAGCGGGGGTCGCCCGGATCTCCTACGACGAGCTGCTCAAGGCCGCGAAGGCCGAGCCGGTGGAGCTGCCGCTCGGCGCGAAGGGCGAGGTCGTCGGCCTCTCCGACGGCGGCGACGGCAAGATCAAGGTCTCGGTCGAGGTCAGCAAGGGCGGCACGAAGCTGCCCGAGCCCGTGGACGTGCTCAGCACGGTCAGCGTCGAGGGCGACACCATCCGCGTGCACGCCGACAAGATCCCGGACAAGCTGAACGTGCTCGGCGTCAGCGTGCCCCTGCCCGAGGGCCTGGTCCGCGACGTCACCGACTTCCAGGAGAAGGTCTCCGACCTGCCCGGCGGCATCCAGCTCGACACGGTGCAGGCCGCGCCGGACGGGGTGAACGTGGCGGTCAAGGGCGAGAACGTGGCCCTGGTGTCCTGACCCCGGGCTCCGAGTTCCCTGGCGGGAGGGCGGCCCCGGGTCCCCCGGCGCGCCGGTTTCCGCGCGGGCTCTGTCCGTAGTACGAGACGAAGGTGTCCGCCCTTCAGATGGCGGACGCCCACCCCTCCTGCGGGAGCGGGGCGGCGCGCCCTCGCCGACGGCCGGAAAGCGGCACTCTGCTCACATGGTGGACGAAATTGTCTCACCATCCGACATGCCGGTGACACGGCCGTCCCCCCGTCCCTACGATCGGACCCATGCACCGACAGGCGGATCTCACGAAGCGGCGGGCAGTGGACCTGTGCCGCGTCGCCGCCATGCTCTGTCGCGCTCTCTGAGCGGGATGCCCGACTCCCGTATCCCCCCGGCCCGTTGACCGCCGTCAGGGCCATCCCGTGCGGTGCGCCCGTGCCTCCCCGCATCCGCGTATCCGCACCTCACCGTTCCGCTTCGCCGCACCTGCTCCGGAGGAGAAACGCATGAGCCGCAGCGACGTCCTGGTAGACGCCGACTGGGTCGAGGCCCACATCGACGACCCGAAGGTCGTCCTCGTCGAGGTGGACGAGGACACCTCGGCGTACGACAAGAACCACATCAAGAACGCGATCCGGATCGACTGGACCAAGGACCTCCAGGACCCGGTCCGCCGCGACTTCATCGACCAGGAGGGCTTCGAGAAGCTCCTCTCCGCCAAGGGCATCGCGAACGACTCCACGGTCGTCCTCTACGGCGGCAACAACAACTGGTTCGCCTCCTACGCCTTCTGGTACTTCAAGCTCTACGGCCACCAGGACGTGCGCCTCCTCGACGGCGGCCGCAAGAAGTGGGAGCTGGACTCGCGCGACCTGGTCGACGGCTCCCAGGTGCCGCAGCGCGCCGAGACGTCGTACAAGGCCAAGCCCCAGGACACCTCCATCCGCGCCTTCCGCGACGACGTCGTCGCCGCGATCGGCTCGCAGAACCTCGTCGACGTCCGCTCGCCCGACGAGTTCTCCGGCAAGCTGCTCGCCCCGGCCCACCTCCCGCAGGAGCAGTCGCAGCGCCCCGGCCACGTGCCGAGCGCCCGCAACATCCCGTGGTCGAAGAACGCCAACGACGACGGCACCTTCAAGTCGGACGACGAGCTGCGCGCCCTCTACGCCGACGAGCAGGTGGACCTCGGCACGGACACCATCGCCTACTGCCGCATCGGCGAGCGCTCGGCCCTGACCTGGTTCGTGCTGCACGAGCTGCTCGGCGTCGAGAACGTCAAGAACTACGACGGCTCCTGGACCGAGTACGGCTCCCTCGTCGGCGTGCCGATCGAGCTGGGCGCCGACAAGTAGCCCGCCGCCCCTTCCCCTCCCTCTCATTCACTAGGAGTACGTCATGTGTGGAGCCAAGGCAGGCGGCCCCGACGCCTCGACGGCGAAGGCCGGTGAGACCACCATCCAGGGCCAGGTGACCCGCGACGGCGAGCCGGTGACCGGCTACGTCCGGCTGCTGGACTCGACCGGCGAGTTCACCGCCGAGGTGCCGACCTCGGCGACGGGCCAGTTCCGCTTCTACGCGGCCGAGGGCACGTGGACCGTACGGGCGCTCGTGCCGGGCGGCAGCGCCGACCGCACCGTGGTCGCGCAGAAGGGCGGGCTCGCCGAGGTCGCGATCGCGGTCTGAGCCTCATCCACGGCCGGGGGCCGCACCTCAGGGGTTGGACGCCACGGGGTGCGGCCTCTGGCCTGGGCGGGCGTTCATCGGCGCTCCGTGCCTCGTCCTCAAACGCCGGACAGGCTGAAAGTATCCGGATCGGGCCGTGAGTATTCAGCCCGTCCGGCGTTTGAGGACGAGGCCGAAGGCCGATCAACTGTCGGGCACCCGCTAAGGACGGCGGCGCTTGCCGTCGAGTTCGTCCCACCACTCGTCCGACCTGGGGTCCCCGGACGGGTCGTCCCACCAGCGGTCGTCGGGGCCCCTGCGGTTCGCCACCATGGCCGCGAGCGGGGGGATCACCATCGCCACCACGCACATCCCGACCGCGGCCGGCACCGACCAGAGCCGCACGACTGACCAGGCCAGGACGAAGAGGGCCAGGCACGTGCCCATCATGGCGAAGTACACCTGACGCCGTCGCGCGTACATACGTCCAGCGTACGGCGGACCTCGCCGAGAAGCGGACGCGCGGCCCCACTACAGTGGAGCCTGGCTCTGTTACCGCTCACCACAGCTCACCGAGGAGCACCCCGTGCTTGAGGCCTTCTTCTCCGCACTCCTTGTCCTGGTCTGCGTCGGCGTTCTCGCCTTCACCGGTCTGGCCGTGAAGAAGCTGTACCAAGGCCAGCGCTGACCCCCCACCGGGACCCCCACGAGAGACTCCTGAGCAACCCATGATCCAGATTCCGTCCGACCTGCACCCCGACCTCGTCCCCCTCGTCTGGCTCCTCGGCACCTGGGAGGGCGCGGGCGTCACCGACTTCCCCGGCTCCGCCAAGGCGAACTTCGGCCAGGAGGTCACCTTCACGCACGACGGGCGGGACTTCCTGGAGTACCACTCGCACACGTGGGTGCTCGACGCCGAGGGCAAGAAGACCGAGCCGCTGGAGTCCGAGTCCGGGTTCTGGCGCGTGGACAAGGACCGCAAGGTCGAGGTCGTCATGGTCCGCCAGGACGGCGTCGTCGAGGTCTGGTACGGCGAGCTGGCCGACCAGAAGCCCCAGATCGACCTGGCCACCGACGCCGTCGCCCGCACCGCGGCCTCCGGCCCGTACAGCGGCGGCAAGCGCCTGTACGGCTACGTGAAGAGCGACCTGATGTGGGTCGGCGAGAAGCAGACCCCCGAGGTGCCGCTGCGCCCCTACATGTCGGCCCAGCTCAAGAAGGTCGTGTCCCCCGAAGAGGTCGCGGAGATGGCCCGCAACCTCGGCGATCTCCCCGACGACGGCATCGCCTTCTTCAAGTAGTCCTTAGACTCGGTGGTGTGGTGACCACAGACCCGGACGTGACGACGGACTGGAAGAGCGACCTGCGGCAGCGCGGTTACCGCCTGACACCGCAGCGACAGCTCGTGCTCGAGGCCGTCGACGCCCTGGAGCACGCGACCCCCGACGACATCCTCTGCGAGGTCCGCAAGACGGCGTCGGGGATCAACATCTCCACCGTCTACCGCACCCTGGAACTCCTGGAGGAGCTGGGGCTCGTCTCCCACGCCCACCTCGGACACGGCGCGCCCACCTACCACCTCGCGGACCGCCACCACCACATCCACCTGGTGTGCCGGGACTGCACGGCGGTCATCGAGGCCGACCTCGGCGTCGCCGCGGACTTCACCGAGAAGCTCCGCGCGATGTTCGGCTTCGAGACGGACATGAAGCACTTCGCGATCTTCGGGAAGTGCGGGGCGTGTGCGGCGGAGGCCCCGGCCGAGGACGCCGAGGACGCTGCGGACCCCGCCGCGGGTGCCGCCCCGGCGAAGACCCCCGGCGACGGCCCCGGGGAGAAATAAACACGGGGCTCCGCGGGTCGTAGTCTTTGTGAACATGAAGAGCCCCCTGCTGTCCCTGCCCGGCGCCGTCCCCGCCGAGGGCGTGGACGAAGGCGTCGCCGCCCACTACGGCGACCTGTTCCGCGAGCAGCGCGCCCTCGCCGACGGCACCGGATTCGTCGACCTCTCGCACCGCGGCGTGGTCACCGTGACCGGTGCCGACCGGCTGAGCTGGCTGCACCTGCTGCTCACCCAGCACGTCAGCGACCTCCCGGCGGGCCGGGCCACCGAGGCGCTGATCCTCTCCGCCAACGGGCACATCGAGCACGCCCTCTACCTCGTCGACGACGGCGAGACGATGTGGGCGCACGTCGAGCCCGGCACCCAGGAGGCGCTCATCGCGTACCTGGAGAGCATGAAGTTCTTCTACCGCGTCGAAGTCGCCGACCGCACCGAGGACTTCGCGGTCGTGCACCTGCCCGCCGGTTCGATCGCCGCCCTGCCCGACGGCGTCGCCGTACGGGAGACCGCGCACGGCCGCGACGCCTTCCTGCCGCGCGCGGAGCTGCCCGCCTTCGCCGAGGCGCACGGCCCCGCCGCCGGGCTCCTCGCCCACGAGGCGCTGCGCGTCGAGCAGCACCGGCCCCGGCTCGCCTTCGAGACCGACCACCGCACCATCCCGCACGAGCTGGGCTGGATCGGCACCGCCGTGCACCTCCAGAAGGGCTGCTACCGCGGCCAGGAGACCGTCGCCCGCGTCCAGAACCTGGGCAAGCCGCCGCGCCGCCTGGTCTTCCTGCACCTGGACGGCAGCGAGGTGCACCTGCCGGCGCACGGGACGCCGGTCCACCTCGCCGCGGACGGGCCCGATGGCCGCAAGCTCGGCTTCATCACGACGTCCGCGCGCCACCACGAGCTGGGTCCGATCGCCCTGGCCCTGGTGAAGCGGAACGTACCCGTGGACGCGGAGCTGGTGGCGGGCACCACCGCCGCGGCCCAGGAAACCGTGGTCGAGCCGTAGCCTCCGGGTTCCCTCCCTGCCCGCCCTTTCATCGCGCCGGCGCGCTCGCGCGGAGCGCCGACAAGGGCGGGGGCCCGGGGGGCGGCCGGCCCCCGGTTCGGGAGGGCGGCGTCTCACATCTCCAGGAGCACCGTGAAGGGCCCGTCGTTGGTGAGGCCCACCCTCATCGCCGCGCCGAAGCGCCCCGTGGCGACGGTCGCGCCGAGGGCCCGCAGCTGGGCGACGACCTCGTCGACCAGCGGCTCCGCCACGTCCCCTGGCGCGGCCGCGTTCCACGTGGGCCTGCGGCCCTTGCGCGCGTCGCCGTACAGGGTGAACTGACTGATCACGAGGAGCGGCGCGTCGACGTCCGAGCAGGACCTCTCGTCGCGCAGCATCCGTACGGACCACAGCTTGCGGGCCAGCTGCGCGGCCTTCTCCTTGGTGTCGTCGTGCGTGACCCCGACGAGCACGCACAGGCCCTCGCCCGTGATCTCGCCGACCGTCTCGCCGTCCACGACGACGCTCGCGCCGTCCACCCTCTGCACCACCGCACGCATGCCGCCATCATGCCCTGCCGCGCGCGCCGCCCGTACGCCGGTCCAGAACCCCCCATCCGGGGCCGATTGGGGTCACTCGGTCACAGAGTGGCCACGAGGGGTGGCACCATGCTCACACGCGGTGTACCGCGCCGGCTGAGGGGACGGTAGAGCCACATGAGCACACCCAGTACGCCCAGTGCGCCCAGGGCGCGGCAGGCCAGCGGCTTCGGCGGAGCGCCGGTGCCGCGCCCGCCCGCCCAGCGCACCGACAGCCCCGTCCTGGCCGGGGCACCCGCCCCCGACCTGGCCGCGCTGCGCCTGCCGGAGCTGCGCGAGCTGCGCCGCGCCGCGCAGCAGGACGAGGCCGATCTGAGCTACGTACGACGGCTCCTCCAGGGGCGCATCGACATCCTGCGCGCCGAGACCGCGCGCCGTGCGCGGCCGCGCACGGCGGCGACCCAGGACGGCGGCGCGGACGGCCCGGGGTGTCCGGACGGCGACGGGACGGCGGGCCTCGTCGTGGACCGGCTCCCGGAGATCCTCACGGACGGCCCGGCCCGCCGCCGCGCGTCGGCCCGGCACGTGACGCTCGGCACGCCGCACAGCGAGGAGTACCGGCGCCTCGCCGCCGACATGCTCGCCGAGGTCGCGCTCTCCGACCTGGCCGCCCGCACGGACGACGAGCTGCACACGGCCATGGGCCGCCTCGTGCGGTACGAGAAGCAGGTGTCGCGGCGCCGCCAGGAGATGCAGCGGACCACGGACGATTGCAGCGCGGAGATCGCGCGCAGGTACCGTGAAGGCGAAGCACAAGTAGACGACCTGCTCGCGTGACCCGCTCGGCCCCTGCGGCCCGGAGCGCCCGGCGATCCCCCTGATCCCGGCCGCCTCCGTGCCCCCGGCCGTTCCGTGGCGCGGCGGGTCCGTCGCACCACCCGCACCACGGAGCCGAAGATGACGCCGACGTCCGCCGCCACCCCCGTCATACCGCCGGTCCTCGCCGAAGTCGTACGTTCCGGCTTCGTCGAGGGCCGCCACCGGGGCAGCCTCGTGCTGCTCGGGGCGGACGGCGAGGTCGAGCTGGCGCTCGGGGACGTCTCCGCGCCCGTCTTCCCGCGCTCCACGAACAAGCCGATGCAGGCCGCGGCGGTGCTGCGGGCCGGGCTCGACCTGGAGGGGGAGCGGCTCGCCCTCGCGGCCGCCAGCCACTCCGGTGAAACGTTCCATCGGGACCTGGTGCGGAAGATGCTCGCCGAGCACGGGCTGACCGAGGTCGCGCTCCAGTGCCCGCCCGACCTGCCGCTCGACCCCGTCGAGGCCGAGACCTATCTCGCGGCGGGTGCCGTGCGGGACCGCGTCACCATGAACTGCTCCGGCAAGCACACGGCGATGCTCGCGGTGTGCGACCTGAACGGCTGGGACAGGGAGACGTATCTGGACCCCGCGCATCCGCTCCAGCTCCTGGCGCACCAGGTGATCGAGGAGGCCGCGGGGGAGCCGGTGGCCGCCGTCGGCACGGACGGCTGCGGGGCGCCCTTGATGGCGATCTCCCTGACGGGCCTCGCCCGCGCCTACCGCCATTTCGTCCTGGCGGCGCCCGGTACGGCCGAGCGGCGCGTGGCCGACGCGATGCGGGCGCACCCGGAGTACGTGGCGGGGACGCGGCGGCCGGACACGTGGCTCATGCGGGAGCTGCCCGGGACGCTGTCCAAGATGGGCGCCGAGGCGGTGCAGGCCGTGGCCCTCGCGGACGGGCGGGCCCTGGCCTTCAAGATCGACGACGGCGGCACCCGGGTCCTCGGCCCGGTCCTGGCCCGCGCCCTGGCCCTGGCGGGCGTGGAGGCCCCGGTCCTGTCCCGCCTGGCGGAGGCGCCCTTGCACGGCGGCGGGGCCCCGGTGGGCGAGATCAGGGCCGCCTTCTAGCCGGAGACGACCAGCCGGGGACGGCCCCACCCACCGCCCGGCCCGACGAAGCCGGGGCGCGGGCGCCCTCCCGCGCCCGGCCCCGCCCACCCCCCCACCCGCTGCGGCCCCACGACGCGCCACCCGCAGCACCCCGCACAGGCTGACGCCCGGGGCGGGCCCACCCACCGCCCCCACCCCGCAGCGGCACGCCCGCCCCCGGGCGCAGCCGTCCGTGTCGAAGAGCCCCGGTCACCTGGCGCATGGCACCGGTATGGCGCCGCAGGCGACCGGGGCCGGGGCGTGATCACGGGCGCGACTTGAACGATCCGCACCCGCACCGTTGATCGCGAGGGCCGTAGTTGAGGGGCCTTCGGCACTGGGGACAGTTCCGCAGCACGGTCGTCATGGTCATGGGGTAGGTCGCCGAGGCCCTCGCGGGGTGGCTTCCTTCGCGGCTGCGAGGGCGTTGGCCAGGAGCATCGCGCTGTGTGCTCCGCACGAACCCAGTACGACCACGTGCGTGCCCTGAATCTTGTCGACGCGGAGCCCGGGGAGGGAGATCCCCAGCTCCGTCGCGGTCGTTCCGATCTTGTCTCTCGCGTCCTTCGCCATGGTTGACACGAAGCTCACCTCTTCCACGACCACTCCGTTGCGGTTGATGACACATCCATTCAACGCCGGGCGAGCGAGGGGAACTTGCACACCCTTCGCACAACGCGCCTGCGGGTACTTCGGCAGGCTGAGACCATGGCGGCAGGGCCGCATCGCGAGGAAGAACGATCATGGATCTTGCACCTGGCGCGAACCTGGCAGCGCTCCGCAAGGAGCACGGACTGACGCAACGGCGTCTCGCCCGGCTGGCGAACGTCTCTGAATCCCAGCTCTCCAAAATCGAGGTGGGGGACCGGACACTCACGCCGGCCGTGGCCGCCGCCCTGGGGGAACCCATGGGGCTGACCATGGATCAGGTTCTCGGAAAGGCCCCGGTCGACAAGCGCGAGGGGCCACGCCTCACAGCTCTTCGCGCGGCCATCCGGGACTACGACCTGCCGGAGCAGCGCAGCGTGCCGGAGGGAGCGGTGCGGACGGCCCTGACGGAGGCCGACAGGTGCCGGTCGAAGGTCGATGTGGCCGCCCTCAAAGGGATGCTCCCTCGGCTTCTCCGGGACGCCACGGCATATGCGCACGCCGAGAACACGCCGACGGCGTGGATGGCGCTGGCCGACGTGTACAGCAGCGTCTACTGGCTGGCCGCGCGCCACAGGTGGATGGACATGGCAGAGCTGGCGGTGGCCCGGCAGCGGTGGGCCGCGGAGCAGCAGCCCAACCCGCTGGGCATGGCCGTGGCCGCCAGGGACCGGGCAGGGACCTATCTGAACTTCGGCGACACCGAGCGGGGCCTGACCCTGGTGGACCGCGCCATCGGAGAGGCGCAGGCCACGCTGTCGGGCGATGAGCGGGACATCGCTGTCGGCATCCTCAATCTGCGGGGAATGACCTTGGCGGGGAGGCTCCAGGACAAGAAGGAGGCCAGACGGGAAGCCGAGCGGCACATCCGGTCGACGCGGGCCGCCTGCCGGTGGATGAACCGGGAAGTGCGGGTGCACGGGCTCACCATCGGCCCCCGGAACACCTTCACGCATGAGCTGGCCACGCGGGTGGATCTCGGGAGTCCACGGGAAGCACTCGGCCTCACGGACAACCTCGATCGTGCGCTGTCCGGCCTGCCGCCCACCCGTATCGCCCCCACGTACATCAACATCGCGCGAGCGCAGCTCGACACGGGTGACAGGGACGCCGCGCTCGCAAGTCTGACGCGAGCGTGGGAGGTGGCTCCGCAGATGGCACGTATCCACCCCATGGGCAGGGAAGTCTTCAGAGTCGTGTCGTCCCTGCACAAGCGGGGCAACCCGCGGCTGCTCAAGCTGTCGAAGGCCTCGGGGATTCCCCTGTGACGACCGGGGGCACGGGCCCGGGCCGCCCCGGCCGGCCGGAACGGGTCGCCGTGGGGGCGGCGGGCCCCATGTGCCGCCGCCCCCACGGCCTGGGGGCACCCCCGCCCCGCTCAACGGCTGACCGAACTCCCGGCTCCCCTCCGGATGAGAGCCCGGTCAGCCCGACTTGGGAGCGGAGTCGGCGGCCAACCCTCTGATGGTTCCAACCATGTTCGCCCGAGTTGGCCACCAACTCCACTGGACTTATCTCCGCCCTGGCGCGTCCTATAACCACCTACCGTACAACTCCCCAAAGATGGCGGGAAGTTGTACGGTTTGGTTGTGAGCACGGACCAAGCCTCCGTCAACGACCGGAAAAGGCCGGGCGTGCCGCCGCACCGGTCGCACCGGGACGTGGCGGACGAGCTGCGGGCCCGGATCAGGTCCGGCCTGCTGCGGCCGGGGCAGCGCATGCCCACCCAGGCGGAGCTGGCGTCCGAGTTCGGCGTGGAGCGCGGCGCGGTGCGCCAGGCCCTGCGCATCCTGCAGAGCGAACAGCTGCTGGCCAATGTGTCCAAGGGCAGCCCGGCCACGGTCGCGACCCCCGCCGCCCCGAGCCGCGACGCGGTGCGCCCGCAGCCCACGATGGTCGGGCTCGCGCCACGCGTCGCCGCCGCGTTCCAGGCGTCGCACGTGAAGATCGACGCGCTGTGCCTGACGTCGATATCGCTGACGATGGCGATCGGCGAACCGCTCCGGCAGATCCACGCCGGACGGCTGAAACCGGCCAAGGTCGACGTGCGCGTCCTGCTGCCGAGCCGCGACATCGACCTCGCCTTCCCCGCGCCGGTGGGGGGCGGGGACGCCGAAGGACCCGTGCACCGCCGCTGGCTCGACCAGCGGAACGCGCAGGGGCAGGTCCTGCGCCACAACCTCCTCACGCTGCGCGGGACGCACGGCATCGACGTCCGGGTGGAGTTCCGCGCCCTGCCGTTCACGCCACCCGTGAAGCTGTATCTGCTCAACGGCTCCGAGGCGCTGTTCGCGTACTACACCCTCACCAAGCGCGGTGAGGAGATCGGCCAGGAGTATCTGGAGCTGTGGGACGCGCAGGGGACGCAGTCGACGCTCTTCCCCTTCCTGCAAGGGGACGGGCTGCGCGACTCGACCTTCGTGCAGCAGTCCCACCTGTGGTTCGACGCCTTGTGGAACACGATCAGCAGGGACCTGAGGCTGAACCCCGGCCCCTAGCCCCGCGGCGGGGACCCGGGCCGCCGGCCCGGCTCCCGGCCTCCTCACAGGGCGGGCCCCGTCACCATCAGGGTGAGGACGGCCGCGCCCAGGGAGCTGCACGTGGTGTTCCGCGCCTTGACGCCCACGGTCAGCAGGAGCAGTCCGACGATGCCGAGGGTTCCGTACTTCCACTGCACGAGCTGCTCGGCGACGACGGCGAGCACGGCTGCGAGGAGAGCTATGGCGGGCATGGTGGTTCCCCCTTCTGCCATCTCGAAAGAGTTGGCAACCAACTCATTGAAGTTGTCCCCACTTGGTAGGTATACATAAACAACTTTGCCCCCAACTCCCCAAAGATGGTGGCCAGTTGTATCGTCTGGCCGTGACCAAGGAGAACGGTGCAGTGACCGGCAGCAGAAAGCCCTCGCCCCAGGACATCGCCGACGCCCTGCGCGACCGCATCCGTACCGGCACCCTCAAACCCGGCGACCGCCTGCCCACCCAGGCCCGGCTCGCCGAGGAGTTCGGCGTGGAGCGCGGCACCGTGCGCCAGGCCCTGCACGGCCTGCACCGCGACGGCCTGATCAACCACGTGACCAAGGGCAGCCCGCCCCGCGTCGCCGCCCCCGCCGCACCCGCAGGCTGCGCGGCGCCGGAGCCGCAGCCGTCCATGGTCGCGCTCGCCCCGCGCCTGGTGGAGGCCTTCAAACAGCCGCACGTACGCGTGGACGCGGTCTCCTTCACGGCGGAGACCCTGATGAACGCCCTCAGCGAACCGATTCGCCAGATCCACGCGGGACTGCTGCGCCCCAGCTCCATCGACGTACGCATCCTGCTGCCGAGCAGCGACATCGAGCTGGCCTTCCCCGTGCCGGTGGAGGCGGAGCGCGAGGGCCGGGCCCGGCTGCACCAGCGCTGGCTCGCGCAGCGCAACGCGCAGGGGCAGGTCCTGCGCCACAACCTGCTCACGCTGCGCAACGCGCCGCACGGCATCGACGTACACGTCACCTTCCGGGCCCTGCCGTTCACCTCGCCGGTGAAGCTCTACGTACTCAACGGGCACGAGGCGCTCCTCGCGTACTACACGCTGGTACGCGACCAGGTGGAGCTGGACGTGGACGGCGGCGAGACGGTGGAGCTGTGGGACGCGGGCGGCCTCAAGACGCCGCTGTTCTCCTTCACCGACGGCGCGAGCCCGCGCGACTCCGGCTTCGTGGGGGAATCGCAGAAGTGGTTCGACGCACTCTGGGAAACGATCACGACGGACCTAACACTCTCTTAGGTGACTTCTGACGCGACTGAACCGACCGAGGGCCTGCGGAAGCTGATCGAGCCGGCCCGTTTCGTGCTCTTCGACTTCGACGGCCCCATCTGCCGCCTGTTCGCCCGGCATTCGTCGGTGGACGTGGCCCGCGAGCAGGTGCGCTGGCTGGAGGGGCGGGGGCTGCACGGCCTGCTCACCAACGGGGTGCGCAACGACCCCGACCCGCAGGTCGTGCTGCGTGCCGTCGACCGCCGCAGGCCCGGCAGCGACCTCGTCGTCGAACTGGAGGAGCGGCTCACCCACGAGGAGCTGACGGCGGTCGCGTCGGCCTGGCCGACGGAGTACGCCGACGCGCTGATCCGCACCTGGGCGGCCGTCGGCATCCGGCTCGCCATCACCACGAACAACTCGCCCCGGGCCGCCGTCCGTTACCTCACCGGGCGCGGCCTGCTCGGCTGCTTCGCGCCGCACATATACGGCCGAACCCAGGACCTGCGGCTGCTCAAACCGAACCCGCACTGTGTCCAGCGCGCCCTGAGCGCGATGGGCGCCGATCCGGCCGCCGCGCTGATGATCGGCGACACTCCCTCGGACTTCCGCGCCGCCAGGGCCGCCGGGGTGCACTTCCTCGGGTACGCGCGTGACGCCCGCAAGGAGGCCCTGCTCCGCGAGGCCGGGGCCGAGCAGGTCGTGACCTCGCTCGAACCGGTGCTCGCCGTGGTACGCCGACTCGGGGCGCCGGGCTGACCAACTGTGCGTCGGGAACCGGGCAGTTGGGTTTCGTACAGGATGGCCCACGGAGATTTGTTCGCCCGTTTCACCCCGGTATTTCCGTCCTGTCGACCTGACGCGCCGCCGTGTGCGCCGGTTCGGTGCCAAAACGTTTCCACTCTGGGGAGTTGAGGCGCCGGAGCCCGAGACTCAGGGGGTACTTTTGCTCCGCTCCTCTCATTCGTCTCCAACGGACCGGTTTCCCTGTCTGGAAGAACCGGTTTCCCAGGCTGGGAGAAACGTGCCATGCCCTCTGAGTCACCGTCCGCGGCCCGGGCCCGCGCCGCCCGTGTGAGCGGCGGCGCGGCCGCGCTCGAAGGGCCGCTCAGGGGCTACCACCACGAGACGTACGTCTTTCCGCTGCCGGACGAGTCGGGCGTGACCTGGCGCTGGAAGTGCCGGGAGCCGCGCCCGGGCCTCCTCTGGTTCGACCGGCGCTGCTTCCGGTCGGAGGAGGAACTGCTCGTCGTGCTCGCCGGACGGGTCTCGCGCATCCCGGAGGTCATCCAGAAGGACGAGTTCCGGCTCCAGCGGTTCATCGAGGGGCGCACCCTTGGCGCCTGCGCGCGCTCGGGGGACGAGTGCGAGGCCGGGCCCGGCACCGACATCCCCGCCGGGGTGGTCGACCAGATCGTCGGCCTGTTCGGCGAGCTGGCGGGCGTCTCCCCGGACGACGTGGCGGCCGAGCGGCGGTGCGTGGCCGCGGACCGGCCGCGGGACGGCGACACCGACGGCTTCATCGAGCGCCTCGTCCTCTTCACCGAGGAGCAGGTCTACCTTCGCAACGAGGACCGGTTCGGCTCGCTCTTCAAGGAGTTCGGCATCGGCCGGGACTCCTTCGCCGTGCTGCGCGAGCGCGTCTCGGGGCTGACGCGCCGCCCTTTCTGCCTGCTCCACGGCGATCTGCACCGGGAGAACTTCGTCCTGGACCGCTGCGGCCAGCTCTGGACGATCGACTGGGAGCTGGCGATGGTCGGCGACCCCCTCTACGACCTGGCCACGCATCTGCACCTCATGCGGTACGCCCCCGGCCAGGAGCGGGAGGTCGTCCGGCGCTGGTGCGCTGCGGTGTCCGCGGCCCGGCCCGGGAGCTGCGCCGGGTGGCGGCGGGACCTGCCGCGGCTGCTCGACTACAAGCGCGCCCAGTCCGTCTTCACCGACGTCGTCCGGGCCGCCCTGATGCTGGCGGCGGAGCAGGAGGCCGAGGGCGCCCTGGAGCGGGCGGCCGCGCGGGTGCACGGTGCGCTCGGCGCCGCCCGGCGCGCCCTGGGCCTCGGGCCCACCCCCTCGCTCGCCGACACCATGGACGCTCTCGCGCGCTGGTGCTGGTCCGAGGAGGAGCGCGCCCGGCGCTAGATCCGGGGGCCGCGGTGTCTTCCTGGGCGTCCCCCGCGGCGGGCATCATGTCGCTGGCCGCCGGTCCGGGCGGCGACCCTCCTGGGGGTGCGAGGGACGTGACGTGAAGGAATCACTGCGGCCACCGGGGCGGCCGTGCGCGTCGACGGCGGGCGCGTCCGTGCTGGAGCGCTGCCTCGACGCGGCCCTCGACCAGGACCCCCGTATCGACGCCGTCGCGTTCACGGGGGAGGACGTGGTGCGGGCGCTGGTGTGCTGTCTGGGCAGGCCCGGCCTCGCGGCGCGACCGCACGTCACGCTGCGGGTCATCGTGCCGGACTTCACCCGCCCGATGGCCCTGCCCGGCCCGGGCGGCGCGGCCGGGGCGGGTGGCCCGGTCGGCGACGACGAGGCCGCGCGGCGGGCGCTGCTGCGGCGGGTGCGCGGGCACGCGCAGGACGTCGCGACGCTGCGGCGCGCCCTCGCGCGGGGCGAACAGGCCAGGCTCGACGGGGAGTTCCGCGCCCTGCACCTCACGCCGTTCCCCGGCTTCTGTCTGATCGGCCGGGAGCAGCTCGTCGACGGGGGCGGCGACCTCACGCGCTGGCGCGCCGACGCGGGCGCCGCCGCCCGTGAGCGGATCCGGCACCGGGGGTTGCTCTTCGACGCCCTGTGGCGCGTGGCGGGGCCCTTGCCCGGCTAGCGCCCGGCGTGCCGGGGCAGCCCCGCGGCGAGGCGGGCGAAGGCCTGCTCCGCGGCCGCCCGCGCCTCGGGCAGGACCGCGGCCGCGGGCTCGCCGGCGGCGACGCGCCGCCAGTTCTCCAGGGCGAGCACCCGCTGCACGGCCAGGATCTGCGCGGCGGCCAGACGCGCTTCGAGGGAGGCGTCGCCGGTCGCCGCACCCCCGTCGAGCGCGTGCGCGAGGGCGCGCTCGGCCCGCTCCTGGTACGCGTACAGGCGGCCCACCAGCGACGGCGTTCCGTAGAGCAACCGGTGGAAGGCGAGCACGTCGGGGTCGTCGTTGAGACCGGTGACCGGGTCGTGCCGGTCGAGCCCCGCGCCGAAGTGGTCACGCAGCGCCGTCAGCGCGGAGCGGCCGCCGCGGGCCGTGACCACGCGCGCGGCCTCGTCCTCATGGTCGGCGAACCGGTGCAGGACCAGGTCCTCCTTGGCCGGGAAGTACCGGAAGAGCGTCGGTTTGGAGACCTCCGCCGCGGTCGCCACCTCCGCGACCGACACCTTGTCGAAGCCGCGCTCCAGGAAGAGCGCCACCGCCGTGTCGGAGATCGTCTGCCGCGTGCGCCGCTTCTTCAGCTGCCGCAGCCCTGGGGCGGCCGGGGGCGTGTCCGTCGTACCGGTCATGGCTCCAGCCTAGCGCAGCCTGAGACGCAGTAATAAATGTAACCCGGTAACGTTTTTTGCTACGCTCGTCCGCATGACACCACTCGACGAAGAGCTAGTACGGGAGCGCGGCTACCACGACACCTGCCGCGCCGCCCTCGCCGCGATGGTGGACGGGGCCCAGGAACAGGTGATCAGCGGCGAGAACGCCTCCGCGTCCGGCGCCGACGCCGAGGTGCTCGGCTACCAGCTGCGCAGCAAGGCCAAGGAGATGCGCGAACTCCCCCAAGGGCCCTTGTACTTCGGCCGGCTCGACTTCGACCCCGAGGCCCCCGAGGCGGGCGACCACCGAGGCCAGCGCTACCACATCGGGCGGCTGCGCATCACCGAGGACCCGGCCGCGCCGCCGCTCGTCGTCGACTGGCGGGCCCCCGTGTCACGCGCCTTCTACCAGGCGGGCGCCCGCGACCCGCAGGGCGTCGCCGTCCGCCGCCGCTTCGGCTGGGCCCCCGGCAGCAAGGGCGACTCCGCCGACCTCACCGGCCTCGAGGACGAACATCTGACGTCCGGCGAGGCCGCGGCGCCGAGCCGCATCGTCGCCGGGGAGATCGAGCGGCCCCGCGTCGGTCCGATGCGCGACATCGCCGCCACCATCCAGCCCGAGCAGGACGACCTCGTGCGGGCCGCGCTCACCGCGTCCGTGTGCGTGCAGGGCGCCCCCGGCACCGGCAAGACCGCCGTCGGCCTGCACCGCGCGGCCTACCTCCTCTACACCCACCCCCAGCGCGTCCGCCGCTCCGGCCTGCTCATCCTCGGCCCCAACCGCACCTTCCTGCGGTACATCGCCGAGGTCCTGCCCTCGCTCGGCGAGACCGGGGTGCGCCAGTCCACCGTCCAGGACGAGATCGCCCGGCAGCCCGTCACGGCGTACGACGACGAGCGGGCCGCGGCCGTCAAGCACGACGCCCGCATGGCGGAGGTCCTGCGCCGCGCCCTCTACGCGCGCGTCACGCCCGTCGCCGCCGACCTCGCGCTGCCGGACGGCTCGTACCGCTGGCGGGTCCCCGCCGCGGACCTCGAACGGATCGTCGCCGACGTCCGCGCGGAGGAGCCGCCCTACGACACCGGCCGCGAGCGCGTCCGCAGCCGCGCCGTCCGCCACATCCAGGACCAGGCCGAACGGCGCGCGGGCCCGATGAACAACACCTGGGTGCAGAAGGTCTCCCGGGCCAGGCCCGTCTCCGCCTTCGTCGACGCGGCCTGGCCCAGGGCCCGCCCCGAGGAGGTCCTCTGCGAACTCCTCGGGGACGCCGACGCGTTGGCACGCGCCGCGGACGGCCTCCTCACGCCCGACGAGCAGCGGGTGATCACCTGGGCCAAGCCCCCGCGCTCGCATAAGTCGGCGAAGTGGTCGGCCGCCGACCTCGTCCTCCTCGACGAGCTGGCGGGCCTCGTGGAACGGCCCGACGGCTACGGCCACATCGTGGTCGACGAGGCGCAGGACCTCTCCCCGATGGAGTGCCGCGCGATCGCCCGCCGCGCGGGCTTCGGCTCCCTCACCGTCCTCGGCGACCTCGCGCAGGGCACCACCCCGTGGGCCGCCCGCGCCTGGCCCGAACTCCTCGCCCACCTCGGCAGACCCGACGCCGCGGTCACCCCGCTCACCACCGGCTTCCGCGTCCCGCGGGCCATCGTGACGCTCGCCAACGACCTGCTCGCCGGCCTCGACGTCGACGTGCCGCCCGCGCGCTCCCTGCGCCGCGACGGCGATCTCGTGGTGCGCCGGGTGCCGGACGTGGCCGCCGGTACCGTCACGGCGGTCCGCGGCGCGCTCGCCCGCGAGGGCTCCATCGGCGTCATCGCAGCTGACGCCGCCACCGACGCGCTGCGCGCCGCCCTCACCCGGGCCGGCATCGAGGCGGCGGGCCCGGACGAGCTGGGCTCCCGCGTCACGGTCGTACCCGCGTCGGTGGCCAAGGGCCTGGAGTACGACCACGTGGTGGCGGTCGAACCGGCCGCGATCGCGGCGGCGGAGACCCGCGGACGCCACCGCCTCTACGTGGTCCTCACCCGCGCGGTGACGAGCCTTGAGGTGGTGCACAGCGACGAACTGCCCTGGAAGCCGTCGGCCCCGCCGGCCCCGCTGGCCCCGACGGCCCGCGACCGCGGGGCGCCCCGGGGTCTCCCTTTCTAACTCAGCACTAGATAGATGGTTCTATTTAGCGCTGAGTTAGAAAGTCGCCCGGCGCCGCCTCCGCCCCGAGAGGCCTTGGCAGGGGCCGTTAGCCGTAGGGGTTGGCTGAGCGGCCCTCGGTGCTGAGGAGGACCACTGTCGAGGCCGGGGTCATCGCGAGCGCGCTCCGGCGGGTGGAGGCGTCGGCTCCGGTAAGTGCGGCCCGGACGCCCGCGAGGGCCGCGGCGCCGCACGGCCCGGCGGGGACCCCGAGGGCGCGCAGGTCGCGCAGGGCCTCCGCGGCGGCCGTGTCCGGCACGGCGGTGGCCGCGTCGAGGCCTTCGCGCAGGTACGGCCAGGCGAGGCTGGAGACGGTGCCGCAGTTCAGGCCCGCCATGGCCGTCGCGCGCGTGGGCACGGTGACGGGCTCGCCGCGGGTGAGGCTCGCGAGGGCGGGCGCCGCCGCGGTCGGCTCGACGGCGAGGAGCGCGGTGCCGGTGCTGGTGCCGGTGCTGGTGCCGGACGCCGGGCGGCCGCGGTAGTGCGTGATGGCGGCCTGCGCGAGGGAGCCCACGCCGACGGGCACCGCGACCAGGCCGGGCGCCCCGGCGCCCGCGGCCGCCAACTGCTCGTCGACCTCCGCGAACAGCGTGGCGTAGCCCTGCACGATAAGCGCGGGCACCTCCTCGTAGCCGGGCCAGGCGGTGTCCTGGACGAGCACCGCGTGCGCGGAGCCGCGCGCCGCCGCTGCGGCTTCGCGCACCGCGCGGTCGTAGTCCCCGGCGACGCGGGTGACGCGGGCTCCCTCGGCCTCGATCGCGGCGGCCGCCCCGGGGTGGACGCCCTGGGACACGAAGACGTGGGCACCGTGGCCGAGGCGGCGGGCCTCGCGGGCCACCGCGCGGCCGTGGTTGCCGTCGGTCGCGGTCACGAACTCCACGCGCTCCCCGGCCGGGCGGTCCGCGAGCAGCCGGTGCACGGCCCAGGACGTACCGAGCACCTTGAAGGCGGGCAGCCCGAGCCGCGCCGACTCGTCCTTGACGAAGACCCGGCCGACACCCAACTCGGCCGCGAGGGCCGGCAGTTCCGTCAGCGGGGTGGGCGCGTAGCCGGGCAGGGAGGCGTGGAAGGCGCGGATGCCATCCGGGGCGGGCGCGCAGGTCCAGGCCCGGGCGGCCGGGCGCGCGAACCACGGTGTCGTACGGGTGGAAGGTGTCGTACGGGTGGAAGCGGAGGTCTCGGTCATGTTTCCCACCTTGCGGCCCGCTCGATCTTTCGGTCCAGCGGATCTTTCCGACCTATATTCATCAGGAAACCCGAAGGATCGGATCCCGTATGTACGACCTCCGCCGGCTGCGGCTGCTGCGGGAGCTGAAGCACCGCGGCACGCTGGCCGCCGTCGCCGCCGCGCTCTCGTACAGCCCCTCCTCGGTCTCGCAGCAGCTCGCCCAGCTGGAGACGGAGGCGGGTGTCCCGCTCCTCGAACCCGTCGGGCGGCGGGTGCGGCTCACCGCGCAGGCCGAGATCCTCGTCGCCCACACCGAGGCGCTCCTGGAGCGCATGGAGCGCGCCGAGGCCGACATCGCCGCCTCGCTCACCGAACTCACCGGCACGCTGCGGGTCGCCGCCTTCCAGACCGCGGCCCTGGCGCTCGTCCCCGCCGCCCTGACCACGCTGCGCGAGGCTCATCCGCGGCTGCGTGTGCACGTCACGCAGCTGGAGCCGGAGGCGGCTCTTCCGGCGCTCCTTGCCCGGGACTTCGACCTGGTCGTCGCGGAGGAGTACCCGGGTGGCGCCGGCCCGCGCGCCGATGTCCTGGAGCGCGAGGAACTGTGCCGGGACCCGCTGCGCCTCGCCGTGCCGGGTCCGGAGGGCGATCTGGACCCGCGGTCCCTGTCGGGGCACCCCTGGGTCATGGAGCCCGAGGGGACGGCCGCGCGGCGGTGGGCGACGGCGGTGTGCCGTGAGGCGGGGTTCGAGCCGGACGTGCGGTACGAGTCCGCCGATCTGCTGGTGCATCTGCGCCTGGCCGAGCGGGGGCACGCCGCCGCGTTCCTGCCGGACCTGGTGTGGGGCGCGGGCCCGCTGTCGGCGGGTCCCGGCACGCCGACGGTCGCGCTGCGGGACCTGCCGCCCGGCCTCGGCGCGCGCCGGATCTTCACCGTCGTACGCCGTGGGGGCGGTGGCCGCCCGGCGGTGACGGCCGCCCGGCACGCGCTGCGCGAGGCGGCTCAGGCGTGCGGGGCGGTGCCGAGGGCGTCGAGGGCCGCGAGTACGTCCGAGGGCTCGGCCCGCAGCGCGTAGTCGGTGGCCACGAAGGCCCAGCGGACGACGCCGGAGGGGTCGATGACGTAGGTGGCGGGCAGGGGGAGGGTGCGGCCGTGCCCGCCGTTGACGCGCTGGAGTTCGAAGCCGAGGCTGTCGTAGAGCGAGCCCAGCTCCTCGCCCAGGTCGAAGGCGATGCCGTAGCTCTCCGCGACGTCCGAGCCGAGGTCGCTGAGCACGTCGAAGGCGAGGCCCTGCTTCTCCGTCAGGGACAGCGACTCGTCGGGGACCTGCGGCGAGAGGGCGACGAGGCGGGCGCCGCGCGCGGTGATGGCGTCGTGGTGCTCCTGGAGGGCGCGCAGCGCCAGGTTGCAGAACGGGCACCAGGCGCCTCGGTAGAAGGTCAGCACGACCGGCCCGTCGGCGAGCAGCCCGGCCAGCGAAACCTCCGCTCCCGTCGCCGACTTGAGGGTGAACAGGGGTGCTCGCGCGCCGACGCCGACCGCGCGGTCGGTGATGCCGGACGCGGCGAGGGCGTCGGCGTTGCGGTCCATGGTCGCCATGGTGTCGGCGGAGAGCTTGAGGTGGCGGTTGTCGTGGATGAAGCGGAGTTCTTCGCGGAGGCTCATGCGGGGCCGTCCTTCTCGTGGGTACCGCGCCTATCTTGAAACGACCGTTTCAGGATGGTGGTGGCCGCGCGCGGGCGTCAAGGGCTAACTTGGAACGGGCAGTTCAGGAATCGGCGGGGGAGCGGGAGGCGCGGTGCCCGACATCAAGCATTTCGACCCGGACGCGGCCCTGGAGCGCGTCGAGCGCCTCTTCTGGCGGCTCGGCGCCGCCACCGTCTCCATCCAGGCCGTCACCGCGGAGACGGGGCTCAACCGCTCCAGCCTGTACGCCACCTTCGGCGGCAAGCGGCAGCTCTACCGGGCCGCGCTGCGCCGCTACGTGCACGAGCGTGCCCGCCCGGCGTGCGAGCGCCTCGCCCGCGACGGGCGCGGCCTGCCCGCCCTCCAGGAGGCCTTCGACGGCCTGATCGACCAGCGCTGCTCCGGCGAGTACGCGGGGTGGGGCTGCATGCTCGTCAACGCCTACGCGGGCGGCGAGGCCGAGGACCCCGACGTCCGGGCCGTCCTGGACGACCACCACGAGCGGCTGCGGGGCGCGATGGCCGCCGCCCTGGCCGCGGCGCACGCCCAGGGGCAGCTGGCGCCGGGTGTCGACCTCGATGCCACCGCCGAAGCCCTCGTCCTCCTCGCGTACGGCGTGAACCTGCGCTCGCGCGCCGGCGCCGGTACGGAGGCGCTGCGGCACACGGTGGCCACGACGCTTGCCGGGCTGCGGACCGGGGCGGCGCCGCGGGTGCCGTGATCGGTGCCTCGGTGGCTCACTCGCGGTGCCATGTGCCCCTTGTGCCTCTCGGGTGATGCCCTCAAGGGCAGTTCTCGACGCCGGCCCGGGGTCGGTGGCGCATGCACCTGCGGCGTAGTCCCGTACGTATAACACCAGGTCAGAAGGTAATCGTTGGGTGGCGTGGGCAGCCCGTGCGCCCCCCGTCACACCCTGTGGCGCCACCGCTGCGCCAAGAAGGCTTGCGTTGGCGCCATGGTGATGCCATGCTGGCGTCATGAAGTTGAGGGGCGCCGGGGCAGGTACCGGCGGCCCGCTCCGTCCGCCCACCAGCGGCCCGGACCCCATCGATCGGAACAGGACGGCCATGCCTACCTTCGACACCCCCGAACCGCTCTCCGCCCTCGTCGAGTTCGACATGGGCACCGCCCGCTTCACCGCCACCAAGCGCCTCGACACCGTGGTCACGGTGGCGCCGACCGACGACCGCGAGAGCGCCGACGTCAAGGCCGCCCAGCAGGTCGAGGTCTCCTGCGTCGACGGCCGCCTGGTCGTCAAGGGCCCCAAGCAGCGGTCCGTGTTCGGTAAGAGCGGCTCGGTGGAGGTCACCGTGGAGCTGCCGTCCGGGTCCGACGTCCGGGGCGTGACCGCCGCCGGCGCCTTCTGGACCCAGGGCCGCCTCGGGGACTGCCGCTTCGAGTCGTCCGCCGGTGACATCCACGTCGCGGAGTCCGGCGCGGCCTTCCTCAAGACGGGCTTCGGCGCGGTGCGCCTCCAGCGCGCCACCGGCGACGTCGAGGTCGAGGCGGCCGGACAGGTCGACCTCGGCGACATCACCGGCACCGCCACGGTCAGGAACCACAAGAACGACACCAGCATCGGCGAGATCACCGGCGACCTGCGCGCCACCACCGCCAACGGCAACATCTACGTGGGCATCGCCCACGCCGCCGTCGACGCGAAGGCGGACAACGGCAGCATCAAGCTCGGCGACGTGGCCCGCGGCCGGGTCACCATGGAGGCCGCCATCGGCGACCTGGAGGTCGGCATCCGCGACTCCAGCGTGGCCTGGCTCGAGGCCAACTCCCAGTTCGGCGCGGTGCGCAACGCGCTCGGTTCCGCCGCGGGCCCCGCGCCGGGCGCCGAGACCGTCGAGATCTCGGCCCGCACCGGCTACGGCGACATCGTGGTCCGCCCCGCATCGGCCTGACGCCGCCCCGCCCCAGGAACCCGTCCCAGGAAGAAGAGAAGCAAGGAGGCGGCACGATGACTGCCACCCCCGGTTCGACCGCTCCGCCGAAGGCGATCGCCGCCCAAGGGCTGCGCAAGGCGTACGGCGAGAAGGTCGTGCTCGACGGGATCGACCTGAGCGTCCCGCCCGGCACCGTCTTCTCGCTGCTCGGTCCGAACGGCGCGGGCAAGACGACCACCGTGCAGATCCTCTCCACCCTGATCGCCCACGACGGGGGCACGGCCCAGATCGCGGGCCACGACCTGGCCCGGCAGCCGGACGCGGTCCGCGAGTGCATCGGCGTGACGGGGCAGTTCGCGGCGGTCGACGGTCTGCTGACGGCCGAGGAGAACATGCTCCTCATCGCGGACCTGCTGCACCTCGACCGGGCCGAGGGCAAGCGCCGCGCCGCCGAACTCCTGGAGCGCTTCGAGATCGCCGACGTGGCGCGCAAGCCCGCGTCGACATTCTCCGGCGGCATGCGCCGCAAGCTGGACCTGGCGATGACGCTCGTCGGCCGCCCGAGCGTGATCTTCCTCGACGAGCCGACGACCGGCCTCGACCCGCGCAGCCGCCGCACGATGTGGGACATGATCCGCGACCTGGTCGCGGGCGGCACCACCATCTTCCTGACGACGCAGTACCTGGAAGAGGCCGACCAACTCGCCGACCGCATCGCCGTGCTCGACGGCGGGAAGATCGTCGCCGAGGGCACCGCCGAGGAACTCAAGCGCCGCATCCCCGGTGGCCACATCCGGCTGCGCTTCAACGACATCCACCACCTGAACGCCGCCACCGACCGCCTCGCGCTCAGCACCGTCACCCGCGACGACGACGAGCTGACGCTCCAGGTCCCCAGCGACGGCAGCATCCCCGTCCTGCGCGCCGTACTCGACGTCCTGGAGGGCTCCGGGATCCAGGCGGAGGCGCTCACCGTGCACACCCCCGACCTGGACGACGTGTTCCTCGCCCTGACCGGCCAGGACCGCGGCACCGCCGCGGGCGGCGCGAGGGGCCCCGCGAGGGGCACCGCCCTGAAGGAGGCCCGGCGATGAGCACCACCACCTACGCGCTGCGCGACTCGATGACGATGCTGCGCCGCAACCTCAAGCACGCGCGGCGCTACCCGTCCCTGACCCTGTCGGTCGTGGTGCTTCCGGTCCTGATGCTGCTGATGTTCGTCTACGTCTTCGGCGCCCCGCTGGGCAACGGCATCGACGTACCCGGCATCGGGGGCGGTGGCGGCCGCGACGTCTACACCAACTACATCACCCCCGGCATCCTGCTGATGGCCATCGCCACCAGCTCGATCGCCACGGCGGTGTCGGTGTGCACCGACATGACCGAGGGCATCATCAACCGCTTCCGTACGATGTCGATCTCCCGGGCCTCGGTCCTCGTCGGGCACGTCCTCGGCAACGTGGTGCAGACGGCGGTCAGCCTGCTGCTCATCGTGTGCGTCGCGCTCGCGGTCGGCTTCCGCTCCAACGCCCACGTCCTGGAGTGGGCGGCGGTCCTCGGCCTGCTGCTGTTCCTGGCGTTCGCCCTCGCCTGGCTCTCGGCGGCGATCGGCCTGGGCTCGGAGAGCGTGGAGACGGCGTCCAACGCGCCGCTGCCCCTCGCCTTCCTGCCCTTCCTGGGCTCGGCGGTGGTGCCGCCGGACTCGATGCCGGCCGGCATCCGCTGGTTCGCGGAGTACCAGCCGTTCACACCGATCACCGAGACGGTACGCGGCCTGCTGCTCGGCACCGAGATCGGCGACGACGCCTGGATCTCCCTGGCCTGGCTGACCGCCCTCACCGTGCTCGGCTACCTGTGGGCGAAGGCCTCCTTCAACCGGGTCGCCAACCGCTGAGCCGCCGGGACCCGGATCAACCGACCATCCGGTACCCGAAGTTGCCCCCGCCCGCGGACCCGCCCAGGGTGTCGAGCCGGAAGCCGGCGGAGCCGGTGCCGGTGACCCCGTCCGCGCCCGTCGGCAGCCGCCAGACGCGGCCCTTGAAGCCGTCCTCGCCGTTGCCGCCCACGACGACCTCGGGACGGCCGCCCGCGCCGGTCACGGCCACCGCCGCGCCGAAGTGGTCGTCGGCCTCAGAAGTGCTGGGCACGCCACGAGAGTTCTGCGTGAGCGTCTTCGCGCCCTCCGTGGTGATCCCGGACGGGCCGCCGCGCAGCACGGTCACCGCGCCCGCCTTCGCGGTGGCCACCGGGTCGGAGCCCGTCTCGTACGAGGCGCCGATGATCAGGTCCGCGTACCCGTCCGCGTCGGTGTCGCCGACCGCCACCGCGGAGCCGAACTTGTCGCCCGTCTCGTCGACGCCCGGCACTCCGGCACTGGCCTGCGAGTACGGGCGGGACTTCAGGGTGGCGCTCGTACCGTCGGGGCCGCCGTAGGTCACGTACACCTTGTTCTCGTCCGGGTGGCCGGTGACCAGGTCCTGGTAGCCGTCCTTGTTCAGATCGCCGAAGGCGGACGGCAGGTCGGTGCCGTGCCGGTACGGGCCCTGGAACGCGCGGCCCTTGACCAGGCCGTCCTTGGAGCCCTTGAGGACGACGCCGCCCGGCTTGCCGCTGCCGAGGACGACGCCGCCGCTGGCCACGACGTCGTCCACGCCGTCGCCGGTCAGGTCGCCCACGTGGACGGTGCCGATGACGAGCTTGTCGGCCTTCGCGGTGTCGCGGTGCCAGATGCCCGCGGGTCTGCCCGTGTCCCGGTTCAGCGGGCCGAGCAGCACGGAGACGCCGTACGAGAGGCCGTTGTGGCCGCGGCTGACGAAGTCGTCGACGCCGTCGCCGTTGACGTCGCCCACGCCCGCGCCGCCGCCGAGCAGCTTGGGGGAGTCGGCCCGGTAGTCGCCGGGCGGCAGGGCGGTGCCGGCGCCGGTGATGCCGTCCTTGCCGCCCCACAGCACCGTGTTCTTCTGGAGCCAGTGCACGACCAGGTCGTCGTAGCCGTCGCCGTCCAGGTCGCCGTAGTCGCTGACCTCGCGCCAGCGGGCGTCCGGCACGGGCTCGCCCGGGACGCCCGGCGTGCCCTGGCCGAGGACGTGCGCGGTGTCGTACGTCAGTCCGTGCGCGTAGCCGTAGGCGACGGTGACGGCGCCCGCCCGCTTCACGCCGTCGACGGTCGCGGTGTGCGCGCCGACGGCCAGGTCCGGATGGCCGTCCCCGTTGAAGTCCGGCCCGTCGACGGCCGGCCGGGCACCGCCGGGCGCCTTTTGCGGAGCGGCGGCGCCGGCGGCCGGAGTCAGGCCTGCGGCCCCCAGGACGACGGCGGTGCACAGGCCCGCCGCGGTGAGCGCGCTGTGGCGCATGGGTCCCCCCCCATGGGTTCACGGCGGCCCCCCGGCCACCGGAAGATCGAATGAGTGTCCGGATGATACGCGGACGAGGCGGGCCCGGGCGCGTCCGCGCGCGTCCGCGCGCGTGGTTCAGACGACCCAGCGCGGGCGGCGGGCGCCCTGCGGCGGCGTCCGGTCGTCGGCGAGCGCGGCGGCCAGGCGGCGCACGGCCTCGCGCAGCGTGTCCGGATCCGTGGTGAACGGGATGCGCAGGCGCTGCTCGAACACGCCGGGATCGGCAGCGAAGCAGGCCCCGCCCTCGATCCGTACGCCGTAGTCCAGGGCCCGTTCGGCGAGCGCGGCGGCGACGGGCTCGCCGAGGTCCACCCAGAGGGAGAGCCCGCCGGGCGGCTGCCGCCAGGTCCAGCCCGGAAGGTGCGCGGCGAGCGCCCCGGTGAGCGCGTCGCGCCGCTCGCGCAGCCCCGCGATCCGCTCCGGCACCGAGGTGTCCGCCCGCTCCAGGAGGTCCAGGGCCAGGAGTTGGTCCACGACCGAGCCGCCCAGGTCGCCCGCGACGCGCTGGCCGGCCAGCTCGGTCACGAGCCGCGCGGGCGCGCGCAGCCAGCCGACGCGCAGACCGCCCCAGTGGCTCTTGCTCATCGAGCCCACGGTGATGACCTGCGCGGACGCGCCGGGCGCGGCGTGCACGGCGCTGGGGGCCGGGGCCGGGACGTCCAGGGCGAGGTCCGCGAGCGTCTCGTCGACGACCAGCCAGGTGCCGCAGCGGTGCGCCGCGCGCAGCACCCGGGCCCGGGTGTCGTCCGGCATGAGGAGGCCGGTCGGGTTGTGGAAGTCGGGGATGAGGTAGGCGAGGTGAGGCACGGCCTGGCGCAGGGTCGACTCGACGAGCTGCGCGTCCCAGCCGTCGTCGGCGACCGGGACGGACACCGGGCGCAGCCGGGCGCGGCGCAGGGCCTCCAGGGCGTTCGGGTACGACGGGCTCTCGACCAGGACCCGGTCGCCGGGGCTTGACAGGAGCCCGAGGACCAGCGTGAACGCGTGCTGGGCGCCGGAGGTCACCAGGATCTGCTCCGGCACGGTGGCGAGGCCGCGCCGGGTGAACCGCTCGGCGACGGCGGCCCGCAACTCCGGCAGTCCGTACGGGTAGTAGCCCGGGTTCCCCGTGTGCTCGGCGATCCGGGGCGCGGCCCGCGCGAGCGCCGCGGCCAGGGCGTCCGGCGGCGGCCCCGGCGCGGCCCTGGCCAGGTCGATGGCGGTATCCGGCGGCGCGAGCACGCGGGCGACCCCGTTGGGCGCCCGCCCCTCGGGCAGCGCGGTCCAGGTGCCTGAGCCCCGGCGGCTGTGCGCGTAACCGCTCTCGCGCAGCAGGTCGTAGGCGGCGGTGACGGTGGGCCTGCTGACCCCGAGGGCCGCGGCAAGTTCCCGCTCGGCGGGCAGCCGCACCCGCAGCGCGATCCGCCCGTCGAGCACGAGGTCGCCGATGGCCTGGGCGAGGTGCCGGTAGGCGGGCCGGGTGTCCGCCGCGCCGGGCAGCAGCGCGGCGAGCTGCTGCCCGCCCAGGTTCCGCTCGGCCATACCACTCCCCGGAGATTGGCCATGCTTTGGAGGCCAATGACTGTACAGACTCCACCCCACGGGAACCGGCGGCGAGCGCCGCGCGGGCAGGGAGGGGGCGGGGTCGTGGTGCTGGGGCTGTGGCGAAGGGTGGCAGATGAAGCGGGGCCGCGCCGCAGGGTGGCGGATGAAGCGGGGCCGCGCCGCAGGGTGGCAGATGTAGCGGGGCCGCGCCGCAGGGTGGCGGATGAAGCGGGGCCGCACCGCAGGGCGGCACATGAAGCGGGGCCGCGCCGCAGGGTGGCGGATGAAGCGGGGCCGCACCGCACGGCGGTCCCACCCCTCACCCACCTCCCCTTCGCCGAAGCCCCCACCCGCCGCATCCCCCAACTCCTCATCGGCCTAGCCCTGTACGGCTTCAGCGTCGCCCTCACGGTCAGAGCCGCCCTGGGCGTCAACCCCTGGGCCGTCCTGAACCAGGGCCTCGAACGCCACACCTCGCTCAGCTTCGGCGCGCTGACCACGCTGGTGGGCGCGGCCGTCCTCGCCCTGTGGATCCCGCTGCGGCAGAAGCCGGCCTTCGGCACCTTCGCCAACATCGCCCTCGTGGGCGGCGTGGCGGACGCCGGACTCCGGCTGGTCCCGGAGCCCGCGGGCCTGGCGGCCCGGAGCGCCCTGCTGGCGGCGGGCATCCTCCTGAACGGCTTCTCGATCGCCGTCTACGTGGGCGCCCGCTTCGGCCCCGGCCCCCGCGACGGCCTGATGACCGGCCTGACCGCCGCGACCGGCCGCTCCCTGCGCACCGTCCGCACCGGCATCGAGATCACCGTCCTCGCCACGGGCTGGCTCCTCGGCGGCACGGTGGGCCCCGGCACGGTCCTGTACGCCGTCGCGGTGGGCCCGGTGGCCCAGTTCTGCGTACCGAGATGGACGTACACACCACGGCCCGCGGAGCCGAGCCGGTAGGTCTCCTACTGCTGGAGTTCCACCACGTCGGCGACCACACAGCTGACGTTGTCGGGACCACCGGAGCCGTTGGCGAGGCCGACGAGTTCGCGGACCGCCTGCTCGGGTTCGCCGACGTCGGAGAGCACTCGGTGGATGTCCGCGGTCGGCACGACGGTGGACAGGCCGTCCGAGCAGAGCAGGTACCGGTCTCCTTGCCGGGCGTCGTGCAGACGCATGTCGGGTGTGGAGTCGGCCCCTTGGCCCAGGGCCCGTACCAGCAGGGACCGCTGGGGGTGCGATGCGGCTTCTTCCGGGCTGAGGCGCCCTTCGTCGACCAGGGACTGCACCACGGTGTGGTCGTGGGTGATCTGGAACAGCTCTCCGTCGCGCAGGAGGTGGACGCGGGAGTCGCCGATGTGGACGAGGGCCAACTGCGAGCCGGTCCAGAGCATCGCGGTGAGCGTGGTCCCGGCGGACTCGTCGGAAGAGCCGGCTCCGGAGATGCCGTGCACGGCCTGCTCGGCCTGTTCGATGGCGTCTTCGAGGACGTTGAGGAGATCGCCCGCAGGGATGCCGTCGGTCTCGAGGCGCTTGAGCGCGTCCACGGCGGCGGCGCTCGCGGGGGCGCCTCCGCTGCCGTATCCGTCGGCGACGGCGAGCAGGCGGGACCCCGCGTAGGCGGTGTCCTGATTGCTTTCGCGGACGAGTCCGGTGTCGGAAAGGGCGGCGTAACGGATGCCCAGGGGCGTGACGGCCGGGGACATGGCGGGGTCCTTCCAGGAGAGATGGTCGATGAGGAAGGTGGCCAGGTCCCGCCGCGCGGCGGTGTCGGCCTCGACCTGGGCCCAGAACGCCCGGACCTCTTCGGCAGCCGGGCCCGCCGCCAGGGCGCAGACCCGCTGGATGCGGGCGAGAGGCATCCCCAGCCGCCGGAGCCAGGCGACCAGCCGGGCCTGGTCCAATTGCTCCGGCGCGTAGCGGCGGTAGCCGGTGACCGGGTCGACACGAGCGGGAGGCAGCAGGCCGAGCTGGTCGTAGAGACGCAGCGCCTTCGGCGAGAGCCGGGACGCCTTCGCGAACGCCCCGATGGTCAGCAGCTCCATGCTCGTCCCTCCTCATACCGGGCACGCCGCCCGGCCCCACCGATGCTGTGGGCTCCCCCAAGGTGAAGGTCAACCAGCCTGCCTTACGGCTCCCCGGGCCCGGCTCCGCGTGGCGTAGCGCACTTTTGCAAGCGGGTGCTTGCAGGAGTTAGCAAGGCGAGGCACCATCGAGGGCATGGCATCGCTCAACGTCGGCAATCTCGGTGAGTACCTGCGCGAGCAGCGGCGCAACGCGCAGCTGTCGCTGCGTCAGCTCGCCGACGCCGCCGGGGTGTCCAATCCGTATCTGAGCCAGATCGAGCGCGGGCTCCGCAAACCGAGCGCCGAGGTGCTCCAGCAGGTCGCCAAGGCGCTGCGGATCTCCGCCGAGACGCTCTACGTCCGGGCCGGGATCCTCGACGAGAAGGAGCGGGACGAGCTGGAGACGCGCGCCGTCATCCTCGCCGACCCGTCCATCAACGAGCGGCAGAAGCAAGTGCTCCTGCAGATCTACGAGTCCTTCCGCAAGGAGAACGGCTTCGTGACGGCGACCGAGGACTCCGCGGAGCCCTCGGCCACGGACGCGTACGCGTCCTCGTACTCGGACGGTGCCGGTCCCGGGAGCGCCCCCGACGGCGCCCGGGACGGCGCACCGGCTCCCACCGCTGACGGACCCCGCACGGCCGGCGGCAGTGATGCCAACCCCGAGGGCCGTCGGCCCACGGGTGAACAGCCCCCCAGCTGAAGCGAATCCGGGAGGACCCTCGTCATGCCCATCACCGAAGAGGTGCGTAAGGCCGTCACCAACCCGACCCCCCTCTACTTCGTCGTCGGCGGCGCCGAACTCGCGCTCCAGCAGGCGAAGAAGGTGCCCGGCGCCATCGAGCAGCTCGCCGCCGAGGCCCCCGCCCGTCTGGAGGCGGTGCGCAACACCAACCCCAAGGACGTCCAGGACCGGGCCGCCGCCCGCGCCAAGGAGGCCCGCGAGGTCATCCAGACCAAGGTCGGCGAGCTGTTCGGCGCCCTGGACACGGATCTGAAGCGCCTCGGCGAGAACGCCCAGGACTTCGCCCTGCGCGGCGTCGGCGTCGCCGTGGAGTACGCGGTCCAGGCGCGCGAGACGTACGAGAAGGTCGCCGAGCACGGTGAGCAGACCGTGCGCCACCTGCGGGGCGAGGCCGCCGACGAGCTGGTGGAGATCGCCGACACCGTCGAGCCCGACGCGCCCGACGCGCCCGCCACGCCCGCCGCGCCCGCCGCCTCTAAGGCCTCCGAGCCGGCCGAAGCGGAGAAGGGCGAGCCCGTGGGCCCCGCCGCCTCCGCCGTGGGCCCCGCCGCCGCGGAGGAGGGCGACGCGGCCGGCAAGCCCGCCGCGAAGAAGACCGCCGCCAAGAAGGCGCCCGTGAAGAAGACCACGCCGCCGGCCAAGTAGCGGCAGGCGGGGCTGGCGCTCGCACACACGGCCGGGCACTCTCGGAGTGCCCGGCCCGTTGTGCGGGTAGCGGTACCGTGACTTCGTACGTACGACACGTGCGTCGTGTTGGATTCGCCGAGACTGGTGGTGGACGTTGTGCTGATGCAGGGGTTCGCGAACTTCATGTGGCTGCTCTCGCTGGCCCTGATCCTGTTCAGCGGATTCGCGCTGCTCGACGCCGCCGTCCGGCGGGAGGACGCCTATCGGGCGGCCGACAAGAAGACCAAGCCGTTCTGGCTGATCATCCTCGGCCTCGCCTTCGTGGTGAACCTGATCTTCAACATCCTGTCGTTCCTGCCGATCATCGGCCTCATCGCCACGATCGTGTACATGGTCGACGTGCGGCCAGCGCTGCGCCAGGTCATGGGCGGGGGCGGCGGCCGCCGAGGCTCCAGCAGCGACGGCCCGTACGGCCCGTACAACGGCGGGCGGTGACCGGCCCCCGGGCCACGCCCCCCGCCGCCTAGCGCTCCCGGCCCGGCTCGCGGTCCAGGAGCAGTACCGCCACGTCGTCCGTCAGCTCGCCGCCGTTGAGTTCGCGCACCTCGGTCACGGCCGCTTCGAGAAGCTCGTCACCGCGCAGGCCCGCCCCGAGCTTGCGGCGCACCATCTCCACCATCCCGTCCTGCCCGAGCCGCTGGTTGCCCTGGCCGATCCGGCCCTCGATCAGGCCGTCGGTGTAGAGCATCAGGCTCCAGGTCCCGCCGAGCTGCACCTGCTGGCGCGGCCAGCGGGCGCGCGGCAGCAGACCGAGCGCCGGGCCGCCGTTGTCGTACGGGAGCAGCTCGGCCGGCCTGCCGGGGCGGGCGATCAGCGGCGACGGGTGACCGGCCAGGCACAGGCCGGCCCGGCGCCCGTCCGGCGCGATGTCGACCGTGCACAGCGTCGCGAAGATCTCCTCGTTCGCCCGCTCGTGCTCCAGGACCTTCTGGAGCGTGGACAGCAGCTCGTCGCCGACCAGGCCCGCGAAGGTCAGGGCCCGCCAGGCTATGCGCAGTTCCACGCCGAGCGCCGCCTCGTCCGGGCCGTGGCCGCAGACGTCGCCGATCATCACGTGCACCGAGCCGTCGGGGGTGCGCACCGTGTCGTAGAAGTCGCCGCCGAGCAGGGCGCGGGAGCGGCCGGGGCGGTAGCGCGAGGCGAACCGCAGCGGTGACCCCTCGAGCAGCGGCGTCGGCAGCAGGCCCCGCTCCAGGCGGGCGTTCTCCTGCGCGCGCAGCCGGGACTCGGTGAGCTGGCGCTGCGCGGCGTCGGCGCGCTTGCGCTCCACCGCGTACTGGATCGCGCGGCTCAGCAGCCGGCCGTCCAGCTCGTCGCGGAACAGGTAGTCCTGGGCGCCGACCCGCACCGCCCGCGCGCCGCGCTCGGCGTCGCCGGACGTGGTCAGGGCGAGGACGGCGTGCCGGGGCGCGAGGCGGAGCACGTGCCGGAGCGGGGTCAGCTCGTCGGGGTCGGCGGGCGTGCCGTCCACCCCGGGGGAGGAGGTGTGCGCGGCGCCGGGCAGGGCGAGGTCGAGCAGGATGCAGTGCACGTCGTCCGTGAGCAGCCGCTCGACCTCGGTGAGGTTGCGGGCGGTGCGGATGCGGATGGGCCTGCCCGCGGAGTCCACCAGTGCGGGCAGGCTGAGGGAGCCGCCCGGGTCGTCCTCGACGAGCAGCAGGGTGAGCCCGGGGCTCGTGGCGGCGCCGGGGCCGCTCGGGCCGCCGGCGCGGCCTGGGCCGTCCGGAGAGGCGTCGGGCGTCGGCGCCGCCGGGGCCTGATCGCCCGCCGCGGCCGGGATCGCTCTCTGCCGCGGTATGGGTACGGGCATGCGTTGAGTTCCTTCCCTCCCCCCGAGGGCGCGGTGGGGCGACGGTCGCACGCCCCACACCAGACGGGGACCATAGCGGTAGCCGAGGCCACGGGGGAATGCGGCGCGGCACCCGGCAGACGGCATATGCCGCGTCCTGGACCGCAATGGGGCACGAACCCGGTTCGCCTGGGATGACGAACATCACGCCCGCGGGGTTGAGCGGAGGGGTACCTCGTGCGGTGGGTCACAGGCGTGCGCGGCACACCGTACGCGGCGCGCGCCGGGACCCCTCCCGCCCGGCGGCGGGGGCTCCGCCACGCGCTGCCCCGGGCCGACCGGCCGCGCTGCCCCGGGCCGGGCTCCGCCACGTGCCGCCCGGGCCGGGCTACGCCACGCGCTGCCCCGGCCGGGCTCCGCCGAGCCCTTCCGGCCGGATCAGCTGTCCGGGCGTACGACCCCGAGGATCTCCATGGAGCCCGCGCCCGCGAGCGTCACGTTCCGCCCCGGGCGGGGGGCGTGCACGATGGCTCCGTCGCCCACGTACATCCCGACGTGGCTGGCGTCCTTGTGGTAGATGATCAGGTCGCCGGGGCGCATGTTCTTCACGTCGACGCGGGGCAAACGCTTCCACTGCTCCTGCGAGGTGCGCGGGATGCCGCGGCCGGCGGCCGCCCAGGCCTGGGACGTGAGCCCCGAGCAGTCGAACGACTTCGGGCCCTCGGCCCCCCACACGTACGGCTTGCCGATCTGGGCCGTGGCGAAGGCGACGGCCTTCTCGCCGCGCGCGGTGGCGTCGCCCTTGAGGTCCTTCAGTATTCCGGTGCCGACCCACGCCGACTGCTGCTTGAGGGCGGCCTCCTCCTCAAGCCGGCGCAGCCGCTCGCGCTCCTTCTTCTCCAGGCGCGACTCCAGCTTCTCGGCGGCGGCGATCTTCTCCTTGATCTTCCGCTTCGCGGCGGCCTTGGCCTTGCGGCCCGCCTCCAGCTTGCGCCACTGGGTGGAGGCGTCCTTGGCGTACGTCTTCAGATCGTCCTGGGTCCGGGCCATCTCCGTGAGCAGCGACTTCGTGCCGTGCTGGCCCTGGCGCAGGCGGCCCGCGCCGTCCAGGAACCGCTCGGGGCTGTCGCTCAGCATCAGGCGGGCCTGGTCGGGGATGCCGCCGCCGCGGTACTGCGCGCGGGCGGCGGCGCCGGCTTGTGCCGTGAGTCTGTCCAGCTTCTTCTGGCCCTTGTCGATGTCGCGGGTGAGCCGGACGATCTCCTTGGACTGCTGGTCGGCCTTCTCCTCCGCCGCGTTGTACGCGTCCGTGGCCGTGCCCGCTTCGCGGTAGAGCCGGTCGATCTTCTTGCGGACCTGCTCGAGCGGCGTGTCCCCGGCGGGCGCCGGCGGCCCGGGCGGCGTGGGGTCGGCCGGGCTCGCGAACGCCGTGCCCGGCGCGGCGAGCACCGCCGCCGCGCAGATCAGAGCCACGGCTGTCGCCGTCGAACACCGCTTGTGCCGCTTGCCGGACACGCTCCACCCCCACAGCAGATCCATCGGTCCATCGACCCGTCGAACCGTCGCCCCGTCGGGCCATCGCCCCGGCGGGCCATCGCCCCGGCGGGCCGACGCCCCACCGCCGAAGCTGATTTACCGTCGGTAACTTCGGCGCCGTGCTCGGGATGGTGCCATGTCCGCGCCCAAGGCGACAGGGTCGCGCGACAACTCCGGTTCCCCTCCCGCCTCGTGTGACGAGCGGCACGCGGTGATCGTTCCCTTCGGCCGGACGTTCACTCGCGGTGAACGGGCGGCGCCACCCGATGCGTTCGGCCGCCGGGGGGCGCGGGCCGCGCGCCGCCGGGGCGTGCCGGCGCTCCGGTGCGCGGCTTCACGCCCCGCGAGGCGCGAGCGCCGCCCAGCGGACCGTCACTTCCCCCTGCCGCCACCGCGTACCGCGGTCCACGACCGGCCAGTCCGCCCGCAGGTCGCGCACCGCGCGGATCCACCGCTGCCGCGCCCCGTACGACGCGTACGGCGCGGCGGCCGCCCACGCCCGGTCGAAGTCGCGCAGGAAGGCGTGCACCGGCTCCCCGGGCACGTTCCGGTGGATCAGCGCCTTGGGCAGCCGCTCGGCCAGGTCGGAGGGGCGCTCCAGGGAGGCGAGCCGGGCCGCGAAGGTCACCGTGCGCGGGCCTTCGGGGCCGAGGGCGACCCAGACGTGGCGCCGCCCGATCTCGTCGCAGGTCCCCTCGACGAGCAGGCCGTCGGGGGCGAGCCGCGCGCACAGCCGCTCCCAGACGGCGGCGACCTCGCCCTCGTCGTACTGGCGCAGCACGTTCGCGGCGCGGATGAGGACCGGGCGCGCGGGCAGCGGCACCTCGAAGCCGCCGTGCCGGAAGGAGAGCCCCTCACGCTCGTACGGGCGCGCCGCCTCCACCCGCGCCGGGTCGATCTCGATGCCGACCACGCGCGCGTGCGGGGCGGCGGTGCGCAGCCTGAGGAGCAGTTCGACGGCGGTCCAGGGGGCGGCCCCGTAGCCGAGGTCGACGGCGAGCGGGTCGGCGGCGCGGCGCAGCGCGGCGCCGTGGGCGGCGGCGATCCAGCGGTCCATGCGGCGAAGCCGGTTGGGGTTGGTCGTCCCGCGCGTCACGGCTCCCACGGGGCCGCGGGCCGGGCGTCCGGCGGGGCCGCGCGCCACGGTTCCCACGGGGCGGGCCGCGGGGCCGGGGGAGCGGGGTGCGCGGGGGGACATGGGGGCAAGCGTATGCAAGGACCACGGTTGAGACCCCCAAGGTAATGCTTTGGCAAAGAGGAAATGGAGGCGGAAGTTCCGGTGTTGCCGTCCTCAGAGGACCTCGTACGCCCTCCGTATCGCCGTGTCCGCGGTACGAGGTCCTGGACGCCGCTGCCAAGGCCAAGGAGGACCGCCACGTGAGCCACTACGTGACCAGGCTCGGGCGTCGTTTCCCGGCGGCCCCGTCGGGCCCCGCCCGGCTGCGGCTCCCCGGCTCGCCCCGCCGCCCCCGGCGTATCGCCATGCTCAGCGTGCACACCTCGCCGCTGCACCAGCCCGGCACCGGCGACGCGGGCGGCATGAACGTCTACATCGTGGAGCTGGCCAAGCGCCTCGCCGAGATCAACATCGAGGTCGAGATCTTCACCCGCGCCACCACGGGAGCGCTGCCGCCCACCGTCGAGCTGGCCCCCGGCGTCCTCGTGCGCCACGTGGACGCGGGCCCCTACGAGGGCCTGGCCAAGGAGGAGCTGCCCGCCCAGCTCTGCGCCTTCACGCACGGCGTCATGCTCGCCTGGGCCGGCCACCGCCCCGGCCACTACGACCTCGTCCACTCGCACTACTGGCTCAGCGGCCACGTCGGCTGGCTCGCCGCCGAGCGCTGGGGCACCCCGCTGGTGCACGCCATGCACACCATGGCCAAGGTCAAGAACGCGGCGCTCGCCGAGGGCGACACCCCGGAGCCCTCGGCCCGCGTCATCGGCGAGACCCAGATCGTGCGCGCCGCCGACCGGCTCATCGCCAACACCTCCGAAGAGGCCGACGAACTCGTACGGCACTACGAGGCCGACCCCGGGAAGGTCGCCGTCGTCCACCCCGGCGTCAACCTCGACCGCTTCCGCCCTGCCGACGGCCGCGCCGCAGCCCGCCACCGCCTGGGCCTGCCGCAGGACGCCCTGGTCCCGCTCTTCGCGGGCCGCATCCAGCCCCTGAAGGCCCCGGACGTACTCCTTCGCGCGGTGGCCGTCCTCCTCGACGAACGCCCCGAGCTGCGCCGCCGTATCGTCGTCCCCGTCGTCGGCGGCCCGAGCGGCAGCGGCCTCGCCAAGCCCGAGGGCCTCCAGAAGCTGGCGGCCCGCCTGGGCATCGCGGACGTGGTGCGCTTCCAGCCCCCCGTCGGCCAGGACCAGCTCGCGGACTGGTTCCGCGCGGCCTCCTTGCTGGTCATGCCCTCCTACAGCGAGTCGTTCGGGCTCGTCGCCATCGAGGCGCAGGCGGCGGGCACACCGGTCCTCGCGGCGGCGGTGGGCGGCCTGCCGGTCGCCGTGCGCGACGGGGTCACCGGCTTCCTGATCCCCGACCACGAACCGGCCCACTACGCGCGCGTGCTCGGCGACTTCGCCGACAACCCCCACCTGGTCGACCGCATGGGCGCGGCGGCGGCCCGGCACGCGGAGTCCTTCGGCTGGGGCACGGCGGCGTCCGCCACGGCCGACGTCTACACCGCCGCGATGCACGACCACCGCCGTCGCGTACCCTCGCACCATGGGTGACGTTGCTGCCGGTGAGACACCGGGCACGGTGATCGAGAGGTTCCTGGCCGACGCCGAACTCGACTGGGAGTCCCCCGAGCCGGGCTCGTACGTGATCAAACTCCCCGGCACCCGCAAGCTCTCCACGACGCTCTCCCTGCGCGTGGGCAAGCACTCCCTGTCCCTGAACGCCTTCGTGATCCGCCACCCCGACGAGAACCACGAGGCCGTCCACCGCTGGCTCCTGGAGCGCAACCTCCGCCTCTACGGCGTGAGCTACGCGATCGACTCCCTGGGCGACGTCTACGTCACCGGCAAACTCCCCCTGGCCGCCGTCACCCCCGCCGAGCTGGACCGCCTCCTCGGCTCCGTCCTCGAAGCGTCCGACGGCTCCTTCAACACCCTCCTGGAACTGGGCTTCGCGACGGCGATCCGCAAGGAGTACGCGTGGCGGGTCTCCCGCGGCGAATCCACCCGCAACTTGGAAGCCTTCACCCACCTCACCGAACCCCGCCCCACCACCGGGGAGTAGGCCCACCGGGGCCCCAGGCCCCAAGCCCCCAGGCCCCAAGCCCCCAGGCCCGACGACGAAAAGCCCCCTGTCCACGATCTCCCGTGGACAGGGGGCTTCGTTCGTACGAGAGGTACGAGAGGGCTACTTCTTCTTGCCCTGGTTCTTCACAGCCTCGATCGCGGCCTTCGCCGCCTCCGGGTCGAGGTACGTGCCGCCCGGGTTCAGGGGCTTGAAGGCGGCGTCCAGGTCGTAGGCGAGCGGGATGCCGGTGGGGATGTTCAGGCCCGCGATGTCGGCGTCGGAGATGCCGTCGAGGTGCTTGACCAGGGCGCGCAGGGAGTTCCCGTGGGCGGCGACCAGGACGGTGCGGCCGGCCAGGAGGTCGGGGACGATGCCGTCGTACCAGTAGGGGAGCATGCGGACGACGACGTCCTTCAGGCACTCCGTGCGGGGGCGCAGCTCCGGCGGGATGGAGGCGTAGCGCGGGTCGGCCGACTGGGAGAACTCGGTGCCGTCCTCCAGGGCGGGCGGCGGGGTGTCGTACGAGCGGCGCCACAGCATGAACTGCTCCTCGCCGAACTCGGCGAGGGTCTGGGCCTTGTCCTTGCCCTGGAGGGCGCCGTAGTGGCGCTCGTTCAGCCGCCAGGAGCGGTGGACCGGGATCCAGTGGCGGTCCGCGGACTCCAGCGCGAGCTGGGCCGTGCGGATCGCGCGCTTCTGGAGCGAGGTGTGGACGACGTCGGGCAGCAGACCCGCGTCCTTGAGCAGCTCGCCGCCGCGGACCGCCTCCTTCTCGCCCTTCTCGTTGAGGTTCACGTCCACCCAGCCGGTGAACAGGTTCTTCGCGTTCCATTCGCTCTCGCCGTGGCGGAGGAGGATCAGCTTGTACGGTGCGTCGGCCATGCCCACGAGCGTAATGGAACTCCCGAGGGGGTCGCGTCCCGGAGCGATTGACGCTACCTGTCAAATGAGTAGTCCGGAGGGACCACGGTTGCGTAAGTTGTGATCGCTGTTCCTGACACTTACACACCCGGCACCTACCCGCCCGGACCGCCCCGGCGGCCGGGCCCGCACCGCCTCGGGGGACCTCGCATGCCGCTCACCGCCGCCAGACGCGCCGTCAAGGAATCCGTGTCCGGGCTGCCCCCCGCGTTCTGGTGGCTGTGGACCAGCACCCTGGTGAACCGGCTCGGGGCCTTCGTGTCCACGTTCCTGGCGATCTACCTGACCCTGGAGCAGGGCTACTCCGCCACGTACGCGGGTCTCGTCGCGGCCCTGCACGGGCTCGGCGGAGTCGTCTCCTCGCTCGGCGCGGGCGTCCTGACCGACCGGCTCGGGCGGCGGCCCACGCTGCTCATCGCGCAGACGTCCACGGGCCTGTCCGTGGCGCTGCTCGGGTTCATGACCCACCCGGTGGCCATCGCGGCGGTGGCCTTCGTGGTGGGCATGGCGAGCAACGCCTCGCGGCCCGCCGTGCAGGCGATGATGGCCGACATCGTCCGGCCCGAGGACCGCGTCCGCGCCTTCTCGCTCAACTTCTGGGCCATCAACCTCGGCTTCGCCATCTCCTCGGCCGCCGCGGGCTTCATCGCCTCGTACAGCTATCTCGCGGGCTTCCTCCTGGAGGCCGCGATGACGCTCGCGTGCGCGGTCGTCATCTTCGTGAAGCTGCCGGAGTCGCGGCCGGAGCCCGCCGAGGGGGCGGCGGGCGAGGAGCCGGAGGCCGGGCTCGGCACGGTGCTGCGGGACGGGCGCTTCATGGGCGTCGTCGGGCTCTCCTTCCTGCTCGCGCTGATCTTCCAGCAGGCGTACGTGGGACTGCCGGTGGCGATGGGCGAGGCGGGCTTCAAGCCGAGCGACTACGGCATCGCGATCGCCTTCAACGGCGTCATGATCGTGGTGTTGCAGATCCCGGTGACGCGGTTCATCGAACACCGGGACCCGCAGCGCTTGTTGGTGATCTCCTCGCTCGTGGCGGGGTACGGCTTCGCGCTCACGGCGTTCGCGGGGTCGGTCGGCCTCATCGCGCTCACGGTCTGCCTGTGGACGCTCGCCGAGATCGTCAACGCCCCCACCCAGACGGGCCTGGTCGTGCGCCTCTCGCCGACCCACGCCCGCGGCCGCTACCAGGGCATGTACGCCCTGTCGTGGGCGGTCGCGGCGCTCGCGGCCCCGCTGATCTCCGGCTCGGTCATCGACCGCTACGGCGCGGACTGGCTGTGGGGCTTCTGCGCGGTCGTGGGTACGGTCGCCGCCCTCGGGTACTGGGGCCTCATGCGGGGCCTCCCGCAGCCGGTGGCGTACGAGGGCGAGCCGCGACCCGGTACCGGTACCGGCCCCGGTACGGAGAAGGCGGCGGAGAAGGCCGAGGCCACCGGCTGAAACCTCCCGTCCCGGCCGCTAACGTGAGATCAGCGCCGGGACCGTCCAGGGACCCCAGGGAGAGTGACCCGACCATGGCCGAACCACTGAAGACCTTCGTCGGCGGCGAGGAGGTCGAGGTGCCCAACACCATCCCGGACATCCGCGCCGCCCTCCCCGAGGACAGGCGCGCGGCCTTCGACCGCGCCATCAACGAGGCGGGGGTCGACGAGATCCACTCGGTGATGCGGCACTGGATGCTTCAGGCCGTGCCCGACCCCGAGGCCGAGGCGCTCCTCGACCGCCTCGCGGCCGACGAGGCCGAGAGGCGGAGCATCGCGTGAGCCGTCACCGGAGCCGGAGCTACCGCATCACCTACGCGCCGCCCGCCGACGACACCCTCGCCAAGATGGGGGACGCCGACCGCTTCCGGGCGGCGATGGAGCGCACCCTGGGCCGTGACCCGTACGGGCACGGATCGGCGGCCGTGGACCAGGAACGGGACCGCAGGGAGGCGACGGTCGGCGGCGCGATCGTCCTCTACTACGTGTCGGGTTCGGTCCTGACGGTGACCGTCGTCCGCCTCGTCCCCTTCGGCTGATTCCACGACGGGGCCCGGTCAGCGCCCCAGGGCGCGCTGGGCCTCGTACAGATTCCGAGGACGGACGGCACCGGGCGAACCGTACGCCTCGATACGGGTGTTGAGCTGTCCCGAGAAGTCCGGTACGTCGATCTGGTCGAACTCCCGTACGCGGGAGATGCCGACCGTGGCGCTGTACGGCGCGATGCCGTCAATTTTGACCAGTCCGGCGCGCTGGTTGGTGACGGTGACGTTCCAGTGGGTGAACCGGGCGCCGTAGAGGGGCCCGGCGCTGGCGTCGCCGCCGTGCCGTCCGTCGTTGTTGACGACGATCTCCGTACGGACGTTCGCGAACGGCATGCCCCGGTGCGTGTCGAAGGTGCCCATCTCCATGTGGCCGCGCGACCAGACGTTGTACGAGGACAGCCCCTCCACGTTGATGCCGTGCAGCTGCGTCCCCGCGGGCGCGGGCGCGGTCCGCCGCTCGACGCGGAAGTCCTCGATCAGGTTGTCGTGCGAGCCCTCGCGGCAGAAGTACGGGTGGTGCGAGCCGCGCCCGCCGACGGAGGTGCGGCGCAGGGTGCAGGCGGACGCGGCGACGAGCCCGAAGCCGTTGTCCACGTGGAGCACGCGCACGTCGTCGGCCCAGCAGTCGTACGCGCACTGGAAGGTGACGCCGTTGAACCCCTGGTCGAGGAGGTGCGGCGACTGCGGCGTCTCCACGGCCGCCAGCGTGAGCCCCTCGACGCCGGAGCCGGTGAGGGCGGTGACGTGGGTGGTGAGGAGCGGATTCCACTCGGGCCGCACGTCCAGCGGCAGCGGCCGCTCGAAGGTGACCTCGTCCCCCCGCACCCGAATGGCCCGTACGGGCCACTCGTAGGGGACGTACGACGTCAGCTTCGTCTTGTCGTCCCAGACGTACGCCTCCGGACCGGGCCCGCCGCCCGCCATGTGCTCCAGGAGGGTGTGGTCGCGGTCGTCGCAGAGGCGCAGGAGGACGAGGTCGCCGGGGCGCACGCGCGCGGGGTCCGCGACCCGGACGGTCCGGTCGCCGCGGCGGGCGGGGCCGACGGCGGTCAGGCCGCGCCACTCGTCCCGCTTGTTCCCGGTCCACCCCTCGAAGGGCCAGTCCCTGGCCCGGATCGCGGCGACGAGGGAGTCCCAACGTGCCTGCGGACACAGCCAGATGAGCCCGCCGGCCCAGGACCAGCTGGACTTGTCCCCGCCGTAGCGGCTGCCGTAGGGGCCGATCAGCCCGGCGAGGTGGCGGGTGGCGACGAGCGTGGTGCGTCCGCTGCCCGCGCCGCGCAGGACGACGTCGTCATGGGCGATCCGGAGAACGCCGTCGATCCGGTACGTGCCGGGTTCGAGCTGGACCGTGCCCCCGCCGGCCCCTCCGGCGGCGGCGAGGGCACGGTTGATCGCGGGCGCGGCGTCAGCCCCGGGGCCGGGGCGGGGCACGGGGAAGACGGCACGGGGGCGACGGAAGCGCCGCTCGCCTCCCCGATAGCCGGCGCGGCCCACGTAGGGGATCTGCGGGTGCCGGTACGGATCCTTGGCGAACTCCCGCCAGAGAGCGGCGGGCTGGGGCCCGGCCGCCGCCGCGGGCCCCGTGACGGCGCCGGTCACGACGGCCGCGGCTGCACCCAGGACTCCACGTCTGCTGAGTTCGGCCACGGGGCCCCACCCTCTCATCATGCGTGGTCTAGATACATGAACCAAGTTCATATGCACGTTGGGCGGGAGCATGCCACGTGACTGTCACGGCAGGGAAGACGTCGTACGAGCGCCTTTTCCGGAGCCGCCGGGCGCGTGGCCCACGCCGCGGCCGGCAGCGGCCTGTTGAAGCGGAGGCCGCAGCGGGTAGGACCTGTTACACGTACAGCGCTTCTCGGAACGAGCCTCGCGTTGGCAGGGGCAGGGGCGCCCGGCGCGGTCTCCCGACGCAGCAGGCTGCCAGGAGAGCGGCACCTTGGTGGGTGAGAGGGGGCGGCATTGGCTGGGGATCGGGGTGCGGTTTTCTCAGCGGCGGGAGCGGAAGGGCACGGAACCCGGAGTCTTCGGGTACTGCCTGGTGACCGGCGCGCTCGCCACCGCCGTCGGGGCGGGGGCGTCCCTGCTGGGCGGAAGCACGTGGGCGCGGCTGACCGTCTGGCTGGCGGTGCTGGTGATGACCGCCGCAGCCGCGGCCCTGTGGTGGACGAAGTCGCCTGCTAGGACACGTCGTTGGGCGGTGGATCTCTGGGTGCGTCCGGCAGCGAGGGGTGCACGGTCTCGAAAAGCTTGATGAACGTGCCGAGCGGCGGTGTGCCGTCCAGTGAATCGATGGCCGGCCCGGGAGCCCCGTTGCGCGGCGCGGATTGAGCCATGCCGGGGCAAGGGTGGTGGGGGTTGCACGGGAGGCGGTGGGCGGCGCTCGGGAGGCTGGGCGCGCGCATGTGCGCCGTTGACGCGCCCCGTTGCTCGATGCATGGAATGGATAGCAGGCAGTACGTCTCACGCCTTCGAGGAGGAGACCATGGCTGAATCCCCCGAGCGCGACACCTGTACGAACGGTTGCCAGTGCGGTCCGGGCTGCAGTTGCGGCTGCCAGGCGGGTGGGCCTTGCCAGTGTGGCGGCGGCTGCGGCTGACGCTCCGCTGGGCCTAGCGGATGGGCGCCGAGCCCCGGCCCGGCGCCCATTCTCCTGCCCCACTCCACCCGGGCCCTGCCCTGCCTTGCTCCGGCCTTCCGCCACGGGGTCGCCCCGCCTTGCTTCTGGCCCGGAGGGGGCTGCCCTGCTTCGCTGCGACCTCTCCCACCCGCCCGCCCGCGCTGCCCCGGCTTCCGTCCGCCCGGCCCCGACGCGGAGCGCTACCGCCGGGTGGGTCGTGCCGCCGCTACCGCGGCGGTTGCCTCCCACCCGCCCGCCCGGATCTCCCTGCTTCGCCGGCCTGGTCCCGACGCGGTGCGCTGCGGGTGGTGTGTCTCGGTGGGGGCGGGGGGCGGGACTGCCCTGGCGGCGCCCGAGTGGCTCATCGGCGCGGAGGTCTCATCCTCGCGCTTCCGCCCCGGCCCGGTGGGGGCGGGTGGCGGGACTGCCCCAGGCCCTCGGCCCGGCCCCCCGACGCGTAGCCGACTGCCGACAGGCACAGGCACAAGCACAGGCGCAGCCCTAGGCGGTGTCGTCAAATGTTCACTGCTGGTGGATCATGGTGTCGTGATACGTCGCCATGAACTGTCGGACGCCGAGTGGGAGTTCGTCCGGC
>NZ_JBWKJZ010000034.1:0-94355 GCF_056431945.1 Streptomyces sp. NPDC045778 | reverse complement strand
CTCCGACCGCTTTCCGCGCAAGACCGCGAAGCACTTCTTGGCTCCCCCTCTCTCCCCCCCCCCCCCCCCCCCCCCCCCCCCCCCGGGCCCGCCCGTGGGAAGGCCGGGCCCGGCGCCCTTCGCTCGGCGACCGCGCACCCCTTACGGGTTACGGGCAGTAGAACCGGAGCGAAGAGATCCTGTCGTTGAGGTGTGCGTCGGGGGTTCCGAAGGAGTAGTCGGCCTTCAGGCCCCACTTCCACGACGGGGCGAGGTCCAGGTCGGAGGGGTAGAACTCGCCCTTGGGGTCGTCCCAGAACTCCACTTGGCACTGGGAGTTGTTCAACCAGGACGAGACCTGGTTGTCGGCCACCTCCCCGTTCAGGAAACGGATGTTGGTGAGCCTCACTATTTTGTTGTTGCCGCCCGCCGGGGGCGGGGTGACGATCGCCTTCGACCCCGTCCCCCCACCGTTCTGGTAGAGGCAGAGCGCCCACTCCGGGCAGCCGCTGTACGGCGGGTTGTCCGCGGACGCCGGTCCGGCCGAGAGGAGCAGCGTGGCCGCGGCGACCGCGCCTGCGACAGCGGTGGCCGTCAGCTTGAACGACTTCTGTGGCATGGGTTCCTACTTTCTGGGGACGTCTCGACGGACGTGTGGAGGCCTGACCCGCCGCGTGCGGCGGTCAGGCGGTGAACCGCGCTGTCGAGCGACGAGCGAGCGGGAGGAGTCCGGCAGCCACTGAACGGCCGCTCCGCCGGGCCGTGTTCGGTCCGCGTGACGCCGGGCCGTGTTCAGCCTGCGCGACGCCGGGCCGTGCTCGGCCCGCGCGACGGCGGGTCGAAGGTGATACGTGTGACTGCTGACGACACGTTAGCAGAAGATACGTGTGCGGTAGTGCCCGTGTGGGTGTGAGCCGGGCGACGGACAACGGTCAGCGCATGGCGTCGACTTCGAGGACGGCGTCGACGAAGGCCGCGGGTTGCTCCTGAGGGAGGTTGTGCCCGGCGCCCGGCACGACGTGGTGCGCCCAGAGGCCTGAGAAATGGGCGGCGTGTCCGCTGCCGTCGGTCGGCGGGATGACGCCGTCGGCCTGCCCGTCCAGGGTGACCGCGGGGACGGTGATGCGCGGCTGGTCGAGCAGCCTCCGCTCCAGGTCGGCGTACCGGCGGTCTCCCGGGGCGGCCCCCATGCGGTGCCGATAGCTGTGGATCACCACGTCGACGTAGTCCGGGTTGGCCCACAAGGCCGCCGCCTCCGCGAACTCGGCCTCGGTGAAGCGCCATTCGGGCGAGTTGCGACGCCAGACCACACGGGCCAGGCCCTCCCGGTCGCGCTGGAGCCCCTTCCGTCCGCGCTCGGTGAGGAAGTAGAAGAAGTACCAGGAGCCCTCCTCCCGCGCGGGGGACAGCGGTTTTTGGGCGACGGCGAGGTTCTGGATGAGGTAGCCGTTCACGGAGACGAGGCCGGTGCAGCGCTCGGGCCACAGCGCGGCGGCGACGTCACCGGCCCGCCCGCCCCAGTCGTATCCGGCGAACAGGGCCCGGGGAATGCGCAAGGCGTCCATGAAGGCGACCAGGTCCGCGCCGAGCGCCGCCTGCTGGCCGGAGCGGAAGGTGTCCTCGCGCAGGAAGCGGGTCGGTCCGTGGCCGCGCAGATAGGGGAGGTAGCAGCGGTATCCGCTCCGGGCGAGCGCGGGCGCCGCCTCGGCGTAGGAACCGACGGGGCTGAACGGCCAACCGTGCAGGAGGATCACGGGTTTGCCGCGGGCCGGGCCGACGTCGTGATAGGCGATGTCCAGGATGTCGGTGCGGGCCCGGCGCACGGGCCCCAGGTCACGCGCCGCCCGCCCGGTCGAGGCCGTGGCCGCCGCCCCGGCGCCCGCGACACCTCCGCCCGCACTCGCACTCGGTCCAGGGCTCGCCGACGCCTCCCCCACCCTCGCCAGACCGATCGCCCCCGCCGCCGTCACAGCTCGGGTCAGCCCTCGCCTACTGATCATGTCGCTCCTCGCGTTCGATCCGGCGCGTACGAGACCCACGCGCGTTTGTATTCTTGCCCTGCGTCACCACTTTAACCAGTGACGCAGGCTGGTGTCAGCCCTCCATCTCCAGGTCGGCGCACACCACCTTCCCGTCGGCGCACACCACCTCGCGCTCGGCCAACCGCACACACGTGTGACCTGATTTCACCTCACCCCTGCATGGTTGAGCATGCAAGGATTCGCCACCGGCCTCGTCGTACCCATGACCGCGACAGGTCTCGTCCCGCGCGAAAGGCGTCCGTATGTTCATCTCCAGGACGAAACTCCGTGGCACCGCCGCTGCCGCCTGCGTGACCGTGGCCCTGATCGGCCTCGGGGCCGGGGGCGCGAGTGCCGCCGACTGGCCTCCGCTCAAGGAGGGCGCGTACCTCTACTCCGGCACCCACGGAACCGGCACGGTGTCGCCCGTCGACCTCGACGACCTCGGCACGTGCCACACCTTGGCGACGCCGGCCCGCTCCGTCCAGGTCGTCTCCGGCTCCGCGTCCGTCGTGCTGTACACCGGTGCCGGATGCACCGGCTCCTCCCCCTGGGCCACCGGGTCCCTCGCGCAGTCCGACCTCCCCCGGGCGGCGCTGAGTTACCGCGTGGTCCCGGCGTGACCGGGGCGGATCACACGGTGATGGTCTTGTACTCGGTGTAGGTACCGAGGCCGACCGCGCCGAACTCGCGGCCGACGCCGCTCGCCTTGAGGCCGCCGAAGGGGCCGTCGAAGCCGATGGAGGCGCCGTTGACCACGACGGTGCCGGTGCGGATCCGCCGCGCGACCTCCAGGGCGCGCTCCTCGTCGGCGGACCAGACGCCACCGGACAGGCCGTACTCGGATTCGTTGGCGATGCGGACGGCGTCGTCCTCGTCGTCGTAGGGGATGACGACCAGGACCGGGCCGAAGATCTCCTCCTGGGCGACGCGCATGGAGTTGTCGACGTCGGCGAAGACGGTGGGGGTGACGTAGTTGCCCTTCTCCAGGCCCACGGGGATCTGCGGGCCGCCGGTGACCAGGCGGGCGCCCTCCTCGATGCCGATCCGGATGTAGTCGCGTACGCGTCGCTGCTGGTCGGGGCGGATCATCGGGCCGATGAACGTGTCGGGCTCACTCGGGTCGCCGACCTTCAGCGACTCCACCAGTTCCTTGAGCGCGGCCACGACCTCCTCGTACCGCTCCCGGGGGGCCAGGATCCTGCTCTGGGCGATGCACGACTCGCCGTTGTTGAGCAGGGAGGCGAACTTGACGCCCGCCACGGCCTGCCCGATGTCGGCGTCGGGGAGGATGATCGCGGCGGACTTGCCGCCCAGTTCCAGGCTGACCCGCTTGAGCTGCTCCCCGGCGATCGAGGCGATGCGGCGCCCCGCCCGCGTCGAACCGGTGAAGGCGATCTTGTCGACGCCCCCGTGCGACACCAGGTACTCACTCGTCCCGCGATCGGCCGGCAGGACGCTGATCACACCCTCGGGCAGGCCCGTGCGCTCCAGCAGCTCGGCCAGGAGGCCCATGCTCAGCGAGTTCTCCGGGGACACCTTGAGCACCACGGAGTTGCCCGCGACCAGGGCGGGGATGATTTTCGAAGTGGCCGAGGAGAACGGCGAGTTCCAGGGGATGACCGCCGCCACGACGCCGACCGGTTCGCGACGCACGACGCTGCGCACCGGGGACGTGGGGTCGGAGGGAACGAGCGTCTCCTCCCAGGCGAACTCCTCCGCCGCCTTCAGATAGGCGTTCGCCTGCCGGGTCAGGGCGGCCTGTCCGGCGCGGGTGAACCAGTGTGCCGAGCCGTTCTCCAGCGAGATCAGGCTCGCGGCCCGCTCCGCACTCTCCTCACGCAGCGCATTGAACGTCCGCAGGCGCGCGATCCGTTCCTCCGGAGGGGTCAGGCGCCACTCGCCCGCGTCGAAGGACGCCCGCGCGGCGGCCACCGCCCGGTCGACGTCCGCAGGCTGCGCCTGGGCGGCGCGGCCGATCACCGACCGGTCGTGCGGTGACGTGATGTCCAGCAGCTCCGCGTCGCTCGGCTCGACCCAGGAGCCTCCGATGAAGAGCCGACCGTAGGTGAACATGTGTCATCCCTCTTCCCGTGCATTTGATTCGCTGCCGCGCGGTAATTAACTGTCACATCAATGTAGCACTTATGCGTGGCGGGTGTGGTTGCTCGGGCCAGCCGCGGCAGAGCCCGGGCCCACAGTACGTCACCTGTTTGACTGGTGACGAGACTTGTGCGAGTGTCACCGCGTCGACACCCGTCCACACCGCGGGGCCCGCGCCGACGCCACGGAGACATGGCCGCCCCGGCAGGCGCCGCGCTGCTGAGCCGCCGACCCCGTACGGCACATGCACACGTATGGCCACCGCACACGTATGACTACCGAACACGCATGACGACCGAGCACGTACGACGGAGGGCTTCAGATGATCAACAGGCGTACCTTCAGCAAGGCCGTGGGCCTGGGCACCGGAGCTGCGGCCGTCTCCCTGCCCGGCCTGCGCTCCCAGGCGTCCGCCGCGACCCCGCTGGGAGCGGCGGCCCACCCGAAGGACGGCCGCGTGCCCGCCGTCACCCCGGGCACCCACACCGAGTTCGCCCAGCTGAAGCACGTCAGGGCGGGGGCCCTCAACGTCGGTTACGCCGAGGCGGGACCGGCCCACGGGCCGGTCGTCGTGTGTCTGCACGGCTGGCCCTACGACATCCACAGCTACGTCGACGTCGCACCGCTGCTCGCCGGCCTGGGCTACCGCGTGATCGTTCCCTACCTGCGCGGGCACGGCAGCACCCGCTTCCTCTCCGGCCGCACGCCGCGCACCGCCGAACAGTCGGCCGTCGCCCTCGACGTCATCGCCCTGATGGACGCGCTCAAGATCCACCGGGCGGTCCTCGCCGGCTTCGACTGGGGCTCGCGCACCGCCGACATCATCGCCGCGCTGTGGCCCGAGCGCGTCAAGGCCCTGGTCTCCACCGGCGGTTACCTCATCACCGACGTCAAGGCGCAGCAGGAGCCCGCCGCCGCGGCCGTGGAGCACAAGTGGTGGTACCAGTGGTACTTCGCCACCGAGCGCGGCAAGAAGACCATGGAGGACGCGGAGGACCGCATCGCCCTCTGCCGCTACGTGTGGACCCTGGTCTCGCCCACCTGGGACTTCGACGACGCCACCTTCGCGCGCACCGCGCGGGCCTTCCGCAATCCGGACTACGCCGCCATCGTCCTGCACAACTACCGCTGGCGCATCGGGCTCGTCGAGAGCGAGCCCCGCTACGTCCGCTACGAGAAGCGGCTCGCCGCCAGGCCCTCCATCCACGTACCCACCGTCACCCTCGATCCGGCCCTCGACCCCTTCACCCCGCCCGGCGACGGCTCCGCCTACCGCGACCGCTTCACCGGGCCCTACGAGCACCGCGCCATCGCGGACATCGGCCACAACCTGCCGCAGGAAGCACCCACCGCCTTCGCCCAGGCGGTCGTTGACGCCGACCGCCTCTGAGCCCGAGGCCGACCACCCTCCCCGTCCATGCCGCGGCTCCACAGCCAAGGTGCACACCGCTGTGGCGTTAGGTGTCCCAGCTTCCCCAATCCGCGACTAGACTCCCTGGGGTGAGAGCCGACGCAGCGCGCAACCTGGAAGCTGTCCTGACCACCGGGGCCCGCGTGCTCGCCACCGACCCGGGCGCCAGCATCGCCAGCATCGCGGCCGAGGCGGGCGTGGACCGGCGTACGGTCTACCGGCGCTTCGCCTCCCGCGAGGACCTCCTGGCCGCCATCTACGACGCCCGCCTCACGGCCGTCGAGCAGGCCATCGAGGACGCCCGCCTGCGCGAGGCGCCCGTGGCCGTGGCCCTGCACCGCTACGTCGAGAACGTCATCACCGTCAACCGCACCTGGCCCGTCGACCTCGCGCGCATGCTCACCGACGACGCCGTCCGCCGGCGCAGGGACGCGTCCGTCCGTGAGGTCGACGCCTTCCTGCGGCGGGCCACCGAGGACGGCCTCCTGCGCCGGGACAAGCCCGAGGGGTGGGCGAGCGTCCTCCTGCCCCAGCTCATGCACCTGGTGACCCGGCACATGCCGGAGCTGAGCGCCGGTCAGGCGGCGGACGTCGTCGTCGACACCTTGCTCCACGGGCTCGGCGCGTCCTGACACAGGGGCGGCCCGTCCGGCTGTGACAGCGTGCTCCCGCGCGGGTGGGGCGCGCCGACCCGGCGGATACGACACCGGCGTCACGGGGCGGCGCCGGGGCAGGACACGGATGCCCGTGGCAGGACACGGAAAATCGACGGAACCGCGGGGAACGGAATGGGGAGGGGGACGATGGAGCCGCTCGACGGCACCATGGTCGGCCGCGCACGCGAGCGCGCGGCGCTGGCCGAGTTCGTGACGGCCGCCGGCGGCCGGGCTCTGGTGCTGCGAGGTGACACCGGCGTGGGCAAGAGCGCCCTGCTCGACCACGTCGCCGGACTCGCCGCGGCCGAGCACCACCAAGTGGTGCGGGCGGCCGGTGTCGAGGCGGAGTCGGCGCTGCCGTTCGCCGGTCTGCACCAGCTCCTGTACCCGCTGCTGCCCTCCGTCGACCGGCTCGACGACAGCCACCGCGCGATCTTCGACGTCGTCTTCGGCAGGAGCGGCGGGCCGCCTCCCTCCGTCATGACGCTCGGCATCGCCGTGCTCGACCTGCTCTCCCTCGCGGCATCGCGGCGGCCCCTGCTCCTCGCGCTCGACGACGGCCAGTGGTTCGACACCTCCAGCACCGAGGTGTGCGGGTTCGTCGGGCGACGGCTCACCGGCAGCTCGGTCAAGCTCGTCGTCGGTCTGCGCTCCGACGTGCCCTCCGGCTTCGACACGGCCGCACTGCCCCAACTGGCCGTGCCCACCCTGTCGGACGAGGCCTCCGAGCAGCTCCTCGACCTGCGCAGCCCCGGCCTCGCCCCCCGCGTCCGCCGGCTCATCCTGGCCGAGGCCCAGGGCAACCCGCTGGCCCTGCTCGAACTGCCGCCGCACGTCCTGCGCGGCGGCCGGACGGTGGACGGCCCTCAGGAGATACCCGGCTACACCGGCATCCCGCTGCCGCTGCGCCTCCAGCACGTGTACGGCGCCCGCATCGCCGCCCTCGGGGAGAGCGTCCGCGCGGAGCTGCTGCGCGGCGCCCTGGACGGCGTCGGGGCGGGCTCGGTGGCCGGACCCGCCCGCGGCACGCGCTACCGCATGCTGGACGCCGAAGAGGCGGCGGCCTGCGGGCTGCTGGACATCGATCCGCTCAGCGGCGACTTCGTCTTCCGCCACCCCCTGGTCCGTTCGACGGTCGTCCAGACCGCGACCCCCAACCAGCGGCGCGCCGCCCACGCGGCCCTCGCGCACGTGCACCGGGAGGACGTGGAGCGACGCGCCATGCACCTGGCGGCCTCGACGGTCGACCCCGACGAGCGGGTCGCGGCCGTGCTCGAAGCCGCCGCCGACTCCGCCACGCTGCGCGGCGGCTCGCAGGCCGCCGTGTCCTGGATGACCCGCGCCGCGGAGCTGAGCGAGCGGCACGAGGAGCGCTCCCGCAGACTGGGCGACGCGGCGTTCATCGCCGGACAGGCGGGCCTGCTGGACCGCGCCCAGCAACTCGTCGGCTCCGACGCCGCGTCGGGCACCGGCGGATCCCCGGCCTCGGTGCTCGCCTCCGCCTACGGCGCGCTGTACGAGGACGGAGACGTGCGGACCTCCCAGCGCCAGGTCCTCGCGGCGATCGAGAGCATCCGCGACAGCGGCGTACGGGCACCGGACGAGGTGCTCACCCGCCTCGTCAACCTGCTCCTGGCCATCAGCCAGTACGCGAGCGACAGCGCGTCGTGGGAACGGGCGCACGCGCTGCTCGACTCACTGGGCGACGCGGTGCCCCCGAACTCCCGCGTCTACCAGGACGCCTGGGGCGACGTGGTGCGCCGCGGCGCCGGTGTGCACGAGCGGGTGGAGCACGCCCTCGCCGACCCGCGCGGACTCGAACCGTGGGACGTCACCCGGCTGAGCGTGGCCGCGTACCACGTGGACACCCTCAGCCGCTACCGGCCGCACCTCCAGCGCACCGTCGACCGCGAGCTGGAGACCGGGGCCGTGGCGTCGGCCCTCACCATGCTGCACCTGATCATGCTCGACCAGATGGCGGCCGGTGAGTGGGACGAGGCCGAACGCACCGGCAGACGCAACCTGGACCTGACGACGACGCACCACAACGCGCTGTTCGCGCACCACACCCGCGCCTACCTGGGACTGCTCGCCGCGCTGCGCGGGCGCACCGAACAGGCACGCCAGCTCCAAGCCGTCGTCGACGCCTGGGCGCGCCCCCGCGGCGTCGGCTTCCTCACCCAGATCGCCGACGCCATCGGCACCACCGCCGCCCTCACCGAAGGCGACTACGAAGCCGCCTACCTGCACGCCATCGGCATCACCGCCCCCGGCACCTTCACGCCCCACGCCCACCAGGCACCCCGCACCCTCCTCGACCTCGTCGAGGCGGCCCTGCACACCGGGCGCGCCGAGCAGGCGCGCCGCCACGCCCTCGCCGCGCACCACGCCGACCTGCCCGCGATCTCGCCGCGCCTCGCCGTCGTCACCTACGGCGCCCTCGCCATGACGGCCGCCGACCCCGCCGAAGCCGACGCGATGTACCACCGCGCGGAGAGTCACCCCGGCGCGGCCGGCTTCCCCTTCGAGGTCGCCCGCATCCGTCTCGCCCACGGCGTCCGCCTGCGGCACACCCAGGGCCGCCAGGCCGCCCGCTCCCCCCTCACCCTCGCCGCCGACGCCTTCGAACGCCTCGGCACGGCCCCGTGGGCCGAGCGGGCCCGCGCCGAACTGCGTACCGCCGGTGCCGCCGCCACGTCCACGGCACGGCTCGCGGCCCTGACGTGGCAGGAGCGGCGCATCGCGGACCTCGCGGCCGGCGGCCTGACCAACAAGGAGATCGGCGCCCGCATGCACCTGTCGCCACGCACCGTCAGCTCCCACCTCTACCGCGTCTTCCCGAAACTCGGCATCACCTCCCGTGCCGCGCTGCGCGACGCCCTGGCCAAGCTGTCCGACGACCGGAACGCGTGACCGCGTGCTCAGTCCTGCGGGGGGCGGGCGCGGACACCCCGTTCGGCCAGCCAGGCCAGCACGTAGTCGGCGACGGAGCGCCAGCCGCTGTCGATGACGAGCGAGTGGGCCCGGTCCGCGAACTGCTTCAGGTCGGTCACCGCCGTGGAGTCGCCGTACTGCTTGTACGCCGCGCGCGTGACCGCGTCCGGTACGAGCCGGTCCTCCTGCCCGGAGACCAGCAGGAGCGGGCCGCGGCCCGCGTTGCCGACGTCCGCCACGGCGCGCGGGCTGCGGCGCCCCGCACCGCAGCCGAGGTCGGCGAGCAGGCGGAAGGGAGCGGGCACCGCGTAGCGCTCGTAGAGCCGTCGGGACTCCTCCGCCGCGACCGTGTTCGCCACCATCCGGCGGAAGTCCTCCGACGGCAGGGACCAGGACACCGCCGACGCGTCGGTGCCGCCACGGGCGCGGGACAGCAGCCGGGCGTAGGAGGAGGGCAGCGGGATGTCGTTGATCGGGGCGGGGGCGATGGCCACGGCCGCGCGGCCGACGTCGGCGGCGATGAGGTGCTGGGCGATGAGCCCGCCCACCGAGTGCCCGACGATCACAGGGGCGGTGTCGAAGGACCGCACGATGGCGGCGTAGTGGTCGGTGAGCGCGTCCAGATCGATGCGACCGAGCGCGTCCGGCGCCTCGCGCACGCCCCGGGCCGCCGCGGCCTCCCCCGGCCAGCCGGGCGCGAAGGCGAGGAACCCCCGGCTCGCGAAGCGCTCCACCCACGGCTCCCACGACAGCGCGTGCAGCCACACGCCATGGATGAACACGACGGGAGTACGTTTCACGGTGGGGCCCCTCCGAACATGACGACCATCCGGCACCGGCGCGGCGGCGACTGTTCCAGGATCGTTCAGGTGCAGGTCAGGGGCGACAGTCGAATGACTTAATGTTCCCGCCCCACCGCGCGCGCCCCGGGGCGGCGCCAGGAGGGACCACCGGACAAAACCACCTGAGACGGACCACGGCCCGCCGTGCGGGCTCCGTCACGGCGGGTGGATGCCGACGGTCAACTGACGTACGTACGGCGCCCCGCGGGCGGCGAGAGTGGACCGGGCCAGCTGTCGCCGCAGGGAAGGATCCTCGTGTCATGAGCGGCCACCCCCCGGGCATCCGGACCTGCCGACCGGCACGGCACGGGCTGCCGCGGCTCACCCTGGACGCCGAGCGGGTGCTCGGAGTGCGGGTCCGCCGACAGGTCACGGTCGCGTTCGGCTTCGACCCGCAGGCCCCGTTGACCGTGTGCGCGGAGTTCGGCGCCGAGGGCGGCCCGCGCGTGCTGTGGCGCATCGGGCGGGACCTGCTCCGGCAGGGGCTGCGCTCCAGGAGCGGCACCGGTGACGTCCAGATGTGGCCGTCGCACCAGGAGGACCGGGCCACCGCGTGGCTCCAGCTGGCCTCCGGGGACATGGCGGCCCTGTTCGAACTTCCGGCACCGCCGCTCGCGGAGTGGCTGGAGCACACCTACGCGCTCGTCCCGGCTGGTCAGGAACTCTCGTCGGTCGACTGGGATACGACCGCCGCGGACCTCCTGAGCGGCCCGCGAGCCGCGTCCGACTGACGGCGAACGAACTCGGGGCCGCTCAGGGCCTCGAACCCCGGCCGGGCGCGGGACCGCGCCCGGCCTTCGGGTTCTAGTAGGTGGTCACCAGGGGCTTCGTCTCGTCGACGACGTACGTGGAGAGCATCATCGTCGTCACCTTGCCGACGTTGCGGGCGTTGTGGACGGCGCCTTCCGGGATGAAGAACGGGTCGCCCGTCCGCAGCCTCAGGGGCGGCCTGTCGTCGAACTCCATCACCACGTCACCGCGGATGATGAAGCCGACCTCCACTCCGGGGTGGCTGTGCCGTCCCGACTCCTTGTGCCGCGGGATCTGCACGAGCGTCTGCACGGTCTTCCACCCCTTCGCGGGCGAGGGGTGGTCCTGGAGAAGGGTGCGGGTGACCCCACCGGTGGGGTCGGGGTCCCCGCCGGGGTGAGCGGGCGCCCCGTGGGCGGACTCCGCGGCCGAGGCGGTGCCCGACAGGGCGGCCACGCTCAACGCGCCCGCCGCGGCGGCGCCGCTCGTACGCAGAAGACGGCGTCGGTCGATCGTCATGTCTCTCCATTCAGAGAAGGGAAGGGTGGTCGAAATCCAGGGAAAAGAAGGGAAGGGAAGGGTGGGGCGAGGCCGCCCGGACGGATCAGCCGCGGCTGCCGCGCACGTATGGCGGCATACCTTCCGCCCGCGGCTCACATGACTGGCCGTCAAGTGACTGATGCGCGGCATCCGTCCGGTGGCCAAGAGTGGGAGGCGCAGAACTTCGCACCACGAAGGGGAACTCAGTCGTGCACCGTGATCAGTCACCTCTGCGGGCGCGTTCGGCGCCCGGCCCAGTGCCGTCGCTGTTCGTCGACGTCGACTTGATGCTCGACGAGTTCACTCGCCGGCCGATGCGGGCGGCGTTCCACTTCGATCCGGCCGTGCCCGCGGTGATCGACGTCGACTTCCTTGGGGAACACGGGCCGGTGCGCCGGTGGAGCATCGGCCGGGAACTCCTGCACGGCGGCCTGAGGTCCATGAGCGGCCACGGCGAGGTGCGCATGTGGCCGACGCTGCCGGGGCCACGGCGCGCGTCGTGGCTGCTCCTCGAATCGCCGGGGGTGGAGGCCCTGTTCGAGGTGCCCACGGCGCGGCTCGCGCGGTGGCTGGACGCCACCTACCGGCTCGTCCCGGCCGGGGCGGAGCTGGACGGCCTGAACTGGGACGGCTTCCTCCAGGAGCTGCTCGACGGGCCGGGCGCCCCGTCCGCCTGAGCGGTCCGGCGCGGCTCGCAGCGGAAGCTGGAGGCTTCGGCCGGGTCTCCGTGGCCCTGGTAGCGGGACACCCGCGGATAGCCGCACAGGTCGCGGGTGACGCTCCGCCCCTGGGCGTCGACGAGGGTGGCGGGCAGCACCTGGGGAGCCTTGCCGTGCTCGACCCAGGCCCGCAGCGCGCCGAGGTCGTCGGTGGCGCCGTCGCCCTTGTTGAGGCCGCAGTGCGTCGTGCCCGGGGCGAGGAAGAGGCGGTAGAAGCCGTCGACGCGCCCTGCGCCGCCCATCGTCCGCTCGACTTGGCGGCGGTAGGTGACCGTGCCCTGGGCGGGGATGAACTGATCGGCCTGGCCGTGCCAGCTCAGGAGCTTCCCGCCGGACGCGCGGAAGGCGGACAGGTCGGGGTCGCCGGTGCCGATGACCTTGTCGTACTCGGCCTGGGACCGGCGGAACAGCCGGGTGAAGCTCTCGTAGGTGATCGTCGCGACGTCGAACGCCGGCTGTTTCCTCACCCATGTCGCCACCCAGTGGCGGGGCACGGGGAAGGGCTCGCCCTTGACGTCGCCGTGCGCGTCGGGCCCGGTGACGGCGGCCAGGCCCGTCAGGTCGGCGCCGATGGGGACGCCTGGCCACAGCTTCTGTCCCGACGTGGTGCGCGGGCCGTCCCAGATCCTGCGGACCACGGCCGCGTCGGCCGCTGTGACGGTCGACTCCCGGCCGTCGCAGATGATTTTGCTGCCGATCAGCTTGCGGGGGTCGAAGTCACACCGGGCGGCGTCGTTCACCAGGCCGTCCCTGACGCCGTCGCGCGGGTCGCAGGCCTTGACCGCGGCGTCGGTGAAGGCCTTGAAGGCGCAGCCGGACGGGTAGGTCTTCTCGTTGTTCATGACCACCTGCGGCCACAGCGTGGCGACCTCGAACTCGTCCCAGTTGACGGCGGGCGCGTTGGCGAGGATGCCGTCGTAGTCGTCGGGGTGGCGCTGGGCCTCCATGTAGCCCTGGCGTCCGCCGGTGGAGCAGCCGTTGAAGTAGGAGAAGGAGGCGGGCCTGCCGTAGACCGCGGCGACGGACTGCTTGCCGACGACGGCCGCCTCGTGCTGGGAGCGGGAGGCGAAGTTCGTCAGGAGCGCGGTGTTGACCCGGCCGTCGGCGCGCAGCCCCCAGCCGACGTCCAGGACGTCGCCGACGCCCGCGTCGGTCGTGGTCGCCGCGTAGCCGTTCTTGACCGCGCCTGCCAGGCCGACGCCGTTGTCCCCGGCCGCGTAGGCGCTGCCGCCGAACGCCTGGAAGCGTCCGTTCCAGCCCTGCACGGGCAGCCACGTCCGCACCTTGGCGTGGTCGTCCGCGCCGGGGTGGGTGAGGGTGACCGTCACCTCGCAGTAGGCGGGGACGCCGGTGACCGTGCCGCCCAGGACGCCGCTGCCGTGCACGGTGCCGCCCGGCTCGCGGGCCGCCGTCACGGACTCCACCTCGGCACCGGCCGGGGCCCGCACGGACGGTGCGGTGCACGCGGCCTGCGCAGCACCGGGGTTTGCACCGGGGTTGCCTAAAGGAGCCGCAGCCGCGGGCGGCAGGCAGACCGACGCGGCCAGCGGGACACCGGCCGCGAGGACGGTCAGAAGTCGTCTCATGGGTTGTCCCCTCCGAGGGGGTAGATGTGCGTGAACGCACAGCGACATACGTCAGCGCGCAGTGACACACCTGGCGCGGACTTCGACACACGTTCGTGACACCGGAACATGTACGCGCGCGCCAGCGGACTCCCTCGAGAATATCACCGGTTAAGTCGGTGACGGAAGAGCATGGCGGCACGGAGATACCGGAAGACGCGAGACGCCCGGTCCGGCGAACCGGAGTTCGCCGGACCGGGCGCGTAACCCGCAGCCGGGCTCAGGAGTGGTAGTCACGCAGGAACAGGGAGGGAGCGGGATCGGTCCGGGAGGCGTTGACGCCGTCGTCCCGGCTGTAGTCGTTGCCCTCGTTGTCCGCCCAGTCCTGGATGGGGCCGCCCCCGGTCCTCAAGTGCCGGAAGTCGCTCGCGTCCCCGGAGCCGGAACCGAACTGGTACACCCGGGAGGTGTCCGCGTACGGCCAGTAGGGCGCGAAGGGGCCTCCTGACGTGGTCTGTTTGGTCAGGGTGTTACGGAAGAAGACGTTCTGCGGCCCACTGGAACCGGACCAGCCGATGCCCTTGCTGCCCGCGGCCCAGTAGATCGGCCACCAGGTGCCCTTGTCCCCTGCCCCGCCTTCGCCGCCGCAGTTGGTCTCGCACGCGCCGGAGGAGTGGTTGTAGGGCACCCGCACGGTGTTGTTCTCGAACAGGTTGCGGCGCTCCCACCCGCCGTGCAGGTTCAGGTCGGAGTCGAGGTCGTTGCCGAGGGCCACGTTGCCGGACGACGACCACTGGAAGGTGAAGTGCCGCAGGTTGCGGCTGGTGTTGAAGGCGTACAGGGAGTCCCAGACGCGGGAGCCGCGCAGATAGCCGTTGCCCCCCTTGCCCTTGTTCCAGGCGCCGTCGAAGACATTGCGCTCGACCTGGACGTTCCTGGCCACCTCGGTGACCACCGGGTGCGAGCCCACCATGTCCGCGCGCACGCCCCGCACCCAGGAGTCGGAGGCCCACTTGAAGACGATGCCGTGCATGGCGTACTCGGGCGCCATGTTGCCGTAGTTGTGGACCGCCTGCTCCGGGCTGAGGTGGTACGTCCCGCCGCGGAGCTTGGGCAGGCCGTTGATGTCCTGGGTGAACGAGAAGTCCTCGAAGCCCACATCAGTGATCGTCTTCAGCGCGGTGACCTTGCTGGTGTAGGGCTTGCCGCCCACCCCCAGCGGCGGCGAGCCGTCGGAGGTGGAGTCGACCGGGACGTCGAACTCCAGCGGCTTGTCGATCGTGACCGTGTGCTTGCCCGCGTCCACGGAGGCGATGGTGAACACCTGCTGGCGCATGTGCAGGTTCTCCAGGCGGCCATCGTCCGGCGCGGCCCCTGCGACCTCCTGCGACTGATAGAACTTCAAGCTGTTGGCCGCGCCGACCCACAGGTCGCCGCCCGGCTTGAAGGCGTCCATCTTCGCCTTGGCGTTCAGCTGGATGACCCGGCCGCCCTTGCGCGCGGCGTAGGCGGAGTCTCCGGATGACCCGGCCACGGCGACACCCGACTCCCAGTGCTGGTTGACGGAGCCCTCGAAGAGGTCACGCCGGTTCTCCGGGATCTTGGAGGGGTAGCCGCAGATCTTCAGGTACTTCTCGGCGACCTCACGCGTCTGGACCCGGAAGAGGCCACGGCCGGGCCAGATCCAGCCGCCCGTACCGACGTTGTTGCCGGTCGTGAACTCGCACTTGTGGGTCATCCCGCCCTGGTCCCAGCGCTCGCCCTTCTCCGTCAGGGTGTCGTAGCGGGTGTTCTCGTCGGGGCGGAAGACGATCCGCGAGCCGCCGGCCGGGTCCGACCCCTGCCCCCGGATCACCAGGTAGGAGGCGTCCACGGAGAGCTGCTTGCTGACGTTGAGCACACCCTTGGGCAACTCGATCACAGACAGCTTGCGCGAACTCGCGCCGGGCGTGCAGGACTCGCGGATCCGGTCGATGGCGGCCTGCAACCCGGCGGTGTCGTCCTTCCCGTCGCCGGCACGCACGTCGTATCGCTCCTGAAGCGCGGACGGCGTGATGTGGCACGTGGGGTCGGAGGTATGGAAGGCGGCACCGGGCAGCACCTCGCCGCCCCGGTACCCGGCCCGGCTCCAGTCCGGCAGCCCGGCCACGGGGGCGCGGCGGTTGCTCTTGCTCAGCACAGTGCCGTTGTCGAGCGAACCGTCGACGTCCCCGGGGCTGCCGGACGGCTTGCCCACGCAGGACGAGAACACCGGGGACTCACCGAGCTTCCCCGCGATCTTCGTCAGACAAGCGGCCAGGGCCTGCTGGCCGTAGCGGTTGGGGTGGACGGCCTCCTGCTGATTGCCCTGGGCCTGCCAGGGCAGGTCCTTGAGGCCCTCGACGAGGTACGGCACCCATCGCACCCACTCGGCGTGGTCGGCGCCGAGCGGGGAGGCCAGGGTGTGGTCCTTGGACGCCTGCCGCGTCGACCGGCTGCACAGCTCGTGCCCGGCGAACGCGTCCTGGAGGTCCAGGAAGGACACCCTCGCCTCGTTCGCCGCACCGCGCAGCATGGCGCTGATCCGGGGCACCACGGAGGTGTGCGCCCAGTCGCTGTCCGCGTCCAGGAAGGGGCAGCCCCCGTTCAGGTACCGGCTGTAGTTGGCCGGCGGGACGGGCGCGTTCTCCGGGTCGCGGTAGTCACGGCCGAGCGGCAGCGGGTTGGGGTAGGACTGGAGCACGATCTGGTACGTGCCGTCCTCCTGGCCCGCCTCGCGCAGCGCCCCGCGGATCGCCTCGACGGACTTCACGACCTTGTCCCGCACCGGGCCGAGCCCTTCGGAGAACTCCTTCTCCTTGGCGCCGCGGCAGCCCTTGTTGAACAGCGACGGGTAGAAGTACGCCTTCGCGCAGTCCTGGAGGATGTCGGCGAACTTCAGGTCGTTGCCGCCGACCGACAGCACGACCAGGCGCACGTCGTTGTCCCGCGCGATGTCGCGCAGCTCCTCGACCTGGGGCCGCTGGCCCTTGAACCCGGTCGAGGTGACGTTCTCCGTCGTCGCGCCGGAGCAGGCGATGTTGAACCGCCGCTCCAGCGGTACGCCGTCGTAGGCCAAGCCCTTGATCTCGGCGGAGTCGGAGCGGTCGCACGCGCTGCCGCCCTTGTCGTACGACGTGTCGCCGTAGACCGCCTTCGGGTCGTGGTCGCAGACGCTCTCCTCGCCGTTGCAGTTCACCGCGGCCCGGTCGGTGCCCCACGCGGAGCCGACCGCGGACGCCGCGGCGTTGCCTGCCCACCGGCCGGCCTCACCGGAGATGTAGCTGTCGCCCATGGAGACGACCGCCGCCGGCGGACCACAGGCGTCGGCCCCCGCGGCCCGTGCGACCCGGCGTGCCGTTGGGTTGTAGGTGGTGTCGTACTGGAAGTCCCATGCGGTCTTGCAGTTCGCGGCGCGCGTCGAGGCGAACCGCACGGGCCAGTGGTCGGACTCGCCCTTCTGCGCGCTGCGGGTCACGACGAGGTTCTCCAGCTGCTCACTGGCGACCAGGTAGTCGAGCGCGTAGCCGGACTGCTGCGTCTCCACGGGTGTGCCGCCCGGTTTCCCGTCCTGCGCCGCGTAGAACGTGTGGGGAAATCTGCCGCGGCTGGTGCCCGCGAGGCTGTTGAAGTCGCCCAGCGCCCGCCACCGCTTGCCGTCCATCCGCTGCGTGATCGTGTCGATCAGGGCGGTGGCGTGCGGATTGGGCTTGTCGTTGGTACGGATGGACGCGGCGTGGATGTCGAAGTACCAGGTGCCGCCCACTTCCACGCCGAACGCGGGGCGGGTCCTGATCCACTTGTTCTTCGCGTCGTCGGCGGGAAAGATCTTCACCCGGGACTTGAGGTCGCCGAGTTCCTGAGGCACCTGGCGCAGCCAGATCGCCATCGACTTCTGGGTGTTGCGGTCCTTGTCCGGTTTGGCGGGGTCCCCTTCGTCCGTCTCCTCCTCGTCACCGGAGTCGGAGTCGGCGCCGGGCGCGGGGCCCCAGGCCGCCTTGTCCAGGATCTTCAGATAGAGCAGGACCCCGTCCGGCTGCCGCTTGCCCTGACCTCCCCACTTCTTGGCGTACAGGCGGTACTTCAGGCCGGGAAAGCCCCCCGGAGTCTTCGCCGTGTCGTCCAAGTTGTCGGTGAGCACCTCGGCCTTCTTGATGAAGTCACTGTCGGGAGGCGTCGTGGCCTCCTGTAGGGCCACCACGTCCGCGTTGGGGACCAGTTTCGTCCTGACGTCGTACCACGAGGTGCCGCCCTGCATGTTGAACGTCACGGCCGTCTCGCCGACGGGCTCGGCCGCGCGCGCCGCCGGGGGCGCGAACAGCGTGACGAGCGAGGCCAGCAGGGCCAGGCAGAGGGCCGGCGCCACGGCACCGGCCCGCCAGGGACCAGGTCTGTGCCGGGACCCGCGTCCCGGCGTGCGTATGGACAACTGTCCGTCTCTCTTTCCTCGGGTTCGGCGACGCGCCGTGCGTTCCGGCAGGTTCCGGAAGGTGAAGTGCGGCGGTGCACAGTCCGCCCAGGTGTCGGCCCGGCGCGGCTGGACACCAGCCGGGCGATGACACACGTGTGACCACATGTGAGTGATCGGAATCGTAACCTGTTCAGTGGGTGACGATGCTGGCACGGCCTCTTCGCGCCGTCAACGGACCGACGCGGCGTCAACAAGCTGTCCCTGCACGGCCGGACGGTCCGGGCGCCCCCGGCTGGACGGCCCGGGTGCCGCGGCCGGGCGGCCCGGATGCCGCCGGTTCACATACGCGGGTACCGGGTACGTCGACACGTGTCGCGGGCAGCCGTTCGACACCTGCTACGCTGTGCGCGACTTGGACCGCTTCATCGAGTGATCGAGGAGTTGCAGACATGGTGGGTGACGACGACATCTCCGGATGAGACCCGGATATGACCGGCCGCCGGACGACGCTACTGACGCGTGTGGGCCGTGGCCGTCTCTTGTCGTACCCCCTTGTCCCGCACCTGCCAGGGCAGAGGTCTGTCTGCCCGTCACCTGTCTGAGGTCACCTCCATGTCCGACGCCGCTGTCGTCTGCTCGAACGTCTCCTTCGCCTGGCCCGACAACACCCCCGTCTTCCACGACCTGTCCTTCACCCTGAGCGCCGGCCGCACCGGACTGGTCGCCCCCAACGGCTCCGGCAAGAGCACCCTGCTCAAACTCATCGCCGGTCACCTCAAGCCCGCCACCGGCACCCTCAACACCCGGGGCACCCTCGGCTACCTCCCCCAGCACCTGCCCCTGAGCAGCACCCTCACCGTCGCCCAGGTCCTGGGCATCGACGCGGTCATCCACGCCCTGAACGCCGTGGAGTCCGGCGACGTACGCGAGGAGCACTTCACCACCATCGGCGAGGACTGGGACATCGAAGAGCGCACCCGCGCCCACCTCGACCGGCTCGGCCTGTCCCACCTCTCCCTGCAACGCAGCCTGGGCACACTCAGCGGCGGCCAGATCGTCTCCCTGGGTCTGGCCGCCCAGCTCCTCAAACGCCCCGAGGTCCTGCTCCTTGACGAGCCCACCAACAACCTCGACCGCGCCGCCCGCCACCAGCTCCACGACGCCCTGGCGGACTTCACCGGCTGCCTGCTCCTGGTCAGCCACGACCGCGCCCTGCTGGACCGCATGGACCGCGTCGCCGAACTCCACAGCGGCGAACTGCGCTTGTACGGCGGCAACTTCACCGCGTACGAAGAGGCCGTGCGCGCCGAACAGGAGACCGCCGAGAAGAACATCCGCAACGCCGAGCAGGAGCTGAAGCGCGAAAAGCGCGAGCTGCAACAGGCCCGCGAACGCGCCGAGCGCCGCCAGAGCAACGCCGCCCGCAACCTCAGCAACGCCGGCCTGCCCCGCATCTTCGCCGGCACCATGAAACGCGGCGCCCAGGAATCCGCAGGCCGGGCGGGTCAGATGCACGCCACCCGCGTCCACCAGGCCAAAACCCGCCTGGAGGAAGCCGAACGCACCCTGCGCCAGGAACAACACCTCACCCTGGAGCTGCCCGACACCCAGGTGCCCGCCGGGCGCGACCTCTTCCTGGGCCAGGGGATGCAGGTCCACCACGCCGGTCAGAGCGTGTTCGCCGACGGCGGCGTCGACCTGAGCGTGCGCGGTCCCGAGCGCATCGCGCTGACCGGGCCCAACGGCGCGGGCAAGACCACCCTGCTGCGCCTGGTCACCGGCGAACTCGTGCCGGACGGCGCGGAGGTCAGGCGTCACGACGGCCGGGTCGCCTACCTCTCCCAGCGCCTGGACCTGCTGGACACCGAGCGCACCGTGGCACAGAACTTCGCCGCGTTCGCCCCCCAGCGGCCCGAGGCGGAACGGATGAACCTGCTCGCCCGCTTCCTCTTCCGTGGCCCGCGCGCCCACCTGCCCGTCGGGGTCCTCTCCGGCGGCGAGCGGCTGCGCGCCACCCTGGCCTGCGTGTTGTGCGCCGAACCCGCCCCCCACCTGCTCCTGCTCGACGAACCCACCAACAACCTCGACCTCATCAGCACCCAGCAGCTCGAAAGCGCCCTCAACGCCTACCAAGGCGCCTTCATCGTCATCAGCCACGACGAACGCTTCCTCACCCAGATCGGAGTGAACCGCTGGCTGCGCCTGGCAGACGGAGAACTCAAGGAGACCGGAGCCCCCGAAGTGTGAGGCACGAGGTGGGCGGAGGCCTGAACGGTGGCGGGGCCGCGCGATCCGGCTGGGAAGGAGGTACGAGCCGCGAGCGGGCGGCCCGGCGTGTGACGATTCTTGCGCCCCCCGACAGTCACCTGCCAGGATGGTGATGTGAACCTCGACCACGTCTTCGTCTGCGGACACCCGGCCCTCGACTTCGCGGCCACGCTCCGCGCACGGCGCTCGACGCGGTTCGAGATGTTCGTAACCCCCGAGCGCCTGAACGCCTGGTACCTGGAATCAGGCCTCGTGGACACGATCACACCCGGCACGGACGACGACGTCCGGGCGGCGATCACCGTCCGCGAGGCCCTCTACCACCTCATCACCGACCGCCGCCTCGGCGACCCCTTCGACCGCCAGGCCCTCGCCGTACTCAACAGCGCCGCCCGCCAGAACCCGGTGACACCCCAGCTCACCCTCACCGGCCGGCACAACGAGGCCACCCCCGCCCAGGCCCTGGCCACCGTCGCCCGCCACGCCGTCGAACTCCTCAGCAGCCCCGACGTCCCCCTCCTCAAGGAGTGCGGCAACCCCGAATGCACCCGCGTCTACATCGACCGCTCCCGCGGCATGCGCCGCCAGTGGTGCGGCATGGAGTCCTGCGGCAACAAGATCAAAGCCGCCGCCTACCGCGCACGCAAGAAGACCACGACCGCCTGACACACCCCACCCGGCCGCGGTCATACGTGTGACCACGGCCGACACCGCCTCCCCGACGTGGGTACGATGCCCAGCATCATCCATATCGAGGGAGTGAACGGTGTGAGCAGCCGATCAGCCGCCCAGCTCCGATCGCGGTACGTGGAACAGGTCGCGTCGGAACTGACGGAGAACCGCAAGCGTCAGGAAGAGCTGACGAAGAAGATCGAGCTGCTGAAACAGGAGGAAACCCTCCTGACTGACATCCTCGCCCTCGCCGAACGGTACGAGGGGTTCGCGGATGCCTCGCGCCTGCCGGAGCAGGCGCAGGACGAGCCCGACGTCGCCCGGGCCCGGCGCCGCGCCGCCACCGGGGCGTCCCCGCGACGTTCCGCACCGCGCCGGATGGCTTCCGCGAAGCCCGACGCCACGGCCGGAGCCAAGGCGAAGGGCGGCACAAAAGAGCCCTCCCGTCAGCCGCTGCTCGGGGACCTGCTCCTCGACCTGCTCACCGGCCACGCCGAGCCCCGCTCGGCGAAGGAACTCCGGGACGAACTCCTTACCGAGCACCCGAGCCGGAACCCCACCCCGCAGGTGGTGCGGAACACCCTCGAATCCCTGGTCGCCAAGGGCCGCGTCCAGCGCCACAAGCAGCAGCGGTCGGTGATGTACACCCCCGTCGCGCCGGAGGACACCGAGGCCTAGAGCCGCGCTCCCTCTTGGGCGGGGGTGCCGCTAGGAAGCGTACGACGCCTGTCGTCATTCGCGTAGCTCCGGGTTTACGCCTGCCGTAGATACTGCCGCCCTCCACTACTCGGTGGTACCGTATAGCGGTACTCAGTAGCACGCAGTACCGACAGGGCTGAGGAGTATCCGCGATGGACGACCTGAGAGAGATGCTGAAAGGCACGCTCGAAGGGTGCGTGCTCGAAATCATCGGCAGCGAGGAAACCTACGGGTACGCCATCACGCGCCGCCTGAACGAACTCGGCTTCACCGACGTCATCGAGGGCACGGTGTACACCATCTTGCTGCGGCTGGAGCGGAACGGGCTCGTCCAGGTGACGAAGCGTCCCTCCGAGGTCGGTCCGCCGCGCAAGTTCTACGCGCTCAACGACGCGGGACGCGAGGAACTCGCGAAGTTCTGGACGAAATGGCAGTACCTGTCATCACGCATCAACAGGCTCAAGGAGGGCGGGAGATGAACTTCTGGGAGAAGATCACAGGCAGCGATCTCACCAGGGAATGGAAGGCGTTCGAGGCCCGGGCCGAGGTCCTGCCGGACGACTACCGGGCGGCGTGGGGGCAGATCGTCTCCCACCTCTTTCCCTACGGCGACTTCACCGGACGCAACCTGACGCCGATCCTCGACTCCGCGCTGGGGCTGCTCGAAGTGGCAGCGGCGGACGGGCAGAGCGTCCACGAGGTGCTCGGCGAGGACATCCAGGGCTTCTGCACCGCGCTCGCCGGCGGAGAAGGGGCCCGAACCTATCGCGACCGGTGGCGCGAGCAGTTGAACAGGAACGTCGCACGGAAATTGAGCCGGCTGGGAGGCTGACGTGAGCATCCAGGACATCATCGAGGGCAAGAAGCAGTGGCGGGCACACCTGGCTCGGGTCAAGACCCTCCCGCCGGACTACCAGATCGTCTACAAGGAGATGCAGAAGTACCTGTTCAAGGTCGGACCGGTCAGCCTGCACGACGGGCCCCTGCTCCCCGAGATCGTCGACTTCTTCGAGGAGGGCGCCGCCGCGGGCAAGGGCGTCCTGGAACTCATCGGCACCGACGTCGCCGCGTTCTGCGACGACCTGATCAAGGACTCCGCTACCTACGCTGATGCCTACCAGGCAGCCATCAGCGCGGAACCCGGCACGGACAAGAAGTAACGCCCGCCGCCCCACCGGCCCGGGGCCGCCGGAGGCGACGGCCTTGCGGCCCCCCATCGCGCGACGTGCTGGGCGAGCACCGGCACCCAACTCCCGAAGCAAGTCGAGCAGGCCGGCCCGACGAGGTCGATCGGGACAACAGCGCGGCACCAGCCACACACCCTTGACAGGCCCGGCGACACACAAAATACTAACGGCGTTAGCTTTCCTAACAACGTTAGGGGTTTGCCGGTGGGGAAGCGGGCAGAGGTACGTCGGCGGACGTTCGCCGAGATCCTGGAGACCGCGGGCCGGATGGCCGAGGCCGAGGGCTGGCGCGCGGTGACCATCCGGCGCATCGCCACCGAGATCGGCTACAGCGCGCCGGTGATCTACCAGCACTTCCCGAGCAAAGAGGCCCTGCTGCACACGCTGCTGGAGCGGGCCAACGGTGAGCTGGTGGAACGGATGCGGGCCGCGGTGACCGGCGAACCGGCGTCGCGGGGACCGCACTTGGCGGCAGCCGCCTACCTGGAGTTCTCCCGGTCACGACCCGCCCTCTACCAACTCGTGTCGGGCGCGCCCGGCACGGACGTCGACGCCTCCACCCGCCGCGCCACCGCCGAGAGCGTGATCGCCTTCACCAGACAGCTCGTCGAAGCGTGGGCCGCCGAAAGCACGACCGAAGCCCTCGACGTCGAGGACGCCTGCGACCTGCTGTGGGGCACGCTGCACGGCCTCGCGAGCATCGGGGCGATCGACGACGTCGGCTTCGACCGTGCCCTACGCCTGGCCGACCAGGCCGTGACCGCGCTGCTGGGCTACTGGGCCGCCCCGCCCCCGAACCCCGAGGACCACCCGAGGACCACCGAGGGAGAGACATGATCTACCACCACAACCGTTTCACCTTCAAGACGACCGCCACCGCCCCACAGCGCGAGGAGGCCCTCGCCAGCCTGCGCAACCAGGGCGAGTCGATCGACGCGGTCACACGCTACGTCGTGGGCAGAGACATCGGCGGCGAGTTCGAGTACGGCGCCGTCTTCCTCATCGAAGACCTCGACGGGTACTGGGAGTACCTGATGGCGCCCTCGCACGCGCACACCGACCGGATCGGCCTCCCCCTGCTGGAGTCCTTCGTCTCCTACGACACCACCGACAGCGACGACCCGGACATCGCCCAGAAGATCGCCGACCTGCACGCGCGGCGCTACGCGGGCGACCCGGCCCTCACCAAGCTGGTGGCCGACCTCCCCTCCTACACCGGCAGCAGCGCACCGACCCCCACCAACACCGGCAGCACGCACCAGCCCACGTGACACGCCTCGGCGTGCCGGGACCTACGGTTTGTGAGTCACCCAGAGCAGTTCCGCCGGCCAGTTGTGGGCCCAGTCGGGTGGGTCGGTTTCGTTGTAGCCGTTGGGTCTTCCGGGGTCGGGCCGTGGTTCGATGAGGTCGTCGATGATGAGGCCCGCGCCGCGCAGGGCCCTGACCCAGTCGCCGTAGGTGAGCTGGTAGCTGGTCGCGCCGTCGCCCTCGGCGATGGTGTTCAGGCCGAAGTAGTCCCGTTGCAGCGTCGTGGTGACGCGGCCGGCGGCGTCGTCGTAGCAGGCTTCGAACCATGGGCTGGCGACGTTGAACACCAGGCGTCCGCCGGGGCGCAGGACGCGCGCGGCCTGTGGGACGGCCAGGTGCGCGGGCGCCCAGCTGAGTCCACCGAAGTCGCAGAACACCAGGTCGAAGCTGTCGGCTGCGAAGGGGAGCTGCTCGGCGGCGGCCTGCACCAACGGATAGCCGGGCGCTCCCATCGCGCGGGCCGCTGCGGCGAGTTGGGCGTCGGACAGGTCGAGCCCGACCACGGCGGCGCCCTCGGCGGCCAGCGCCCTGGACCACTGGCCTGCGCCGCAGCCCAGTTCGAGGACGCGCTTGCCGGTGACGTCACCCAGGGCGCGCAGGTGCGCGTCGGGGAGGGAGTACATGCCCCACAGCCGGGGTGTGGCGCCGATTCGCGGGTCGTGCCTGTGCTGGTAGTCGCTGCTGATCCGGTTCCAGAGCCGCCGGTTGGCGGGGATGCTGTCCACGTGCCGACTCCAGCACCGCCTGCCGGGGGCGGTCAACACGAAGAGGGGCGTCAGGCTTGTGGCTGGACGGTCTTGAGCATCTGGAGGGCGACGCGGATCTCGTCGACCGCGCTGGCGCGGTCGTCGTCGTTCTTGTGGAAGTGCATGGTCTTGTTGCGGATCTGGCGAACCCGGTCCATGCGTGCGGCGAAGCTCTCCTGCGGGAACTGCCAGCCGGTGGCCCGCCACACGTCGGGCCGCTTGAGCAGCTTGACGTAGTCGCTGAAGTTCAGGCCTTCACCGGCGAGTTTTCTGATCTTCGCGGGGTCCCCGTCGAGGCCGTACGCGCCGGTGGTCTCCTTTATCTGCACCAAGGCGTTGGTGAGCGCTCGGCGCAGGCGCAGCTCCAACTCCTCAAGGAGGGCGTAGGGGCTCAGTTCCTGCTCGTACCGGTGGACCAGGTCGTGACTGGTCACGATGCCGGAAAGGGCGCCGTCCGGATCGACCACGAAGACACAGCCGTGGTCGGCCACGTCGGCCAGACAGTCCACCATCGGCTCATTCGTCCGCACCGACCGGACCTTCAGCACGGCGGCGTCCTTGACGAGTGCGGTGGGGGGACGGTTCGTGGCACCGATCTCCCGCCAGGTGATGGTCCCGCACAGGTTGCCGTCGCTGTCGAGGACCGGGAGCTGGTCGTACGCGTGCTCGGACATCAGTTCCACGGCTCGTGTCAGTGGATCGGAGAGCGTGACCGATTTCGGCACGCTGCGTGCTGAAGGCAACCGTCCCACGGTGACCACCACGGGGGTCGTGCGCGCGGGTTCCTCGTCCTCGTCGCCGGTCTCCTCCCCCTCCCCCGTCTCCGTGGGCGTCTCGGCATCGGCCGGGCCGCCGCCGTCTCCGGCGCCCCCGGCGCCCCCGGTGGTCGCGGTGTCTTCGTCCTCCTCGACGAGGATGTCCGCGACTGGATCGTCCACCTCCCCCTGCTCAAGTTCCAGGTTCGCGGTCTCCTTGCCCAGCGACCGCCTCTCGGCTTCCGGCGCCTGGCCGATGGGGAGGACACGGACGAAGTGATCGATGGAGGGGACCTCGGTGATCGGTGGGACCACCGCGAGTCCGAAATCGGCCAGGTCGTGACGGATGGTGGCGACCGCCTTGTCCGAGCGGCTGACGAAGTCCCAGATGCTCAGCAGGTCACGCACGGCCAGCTCCACCGGTTTCCCCGAGGCGGCTTCGGCGACCTTGGCCGCCAACGCGGCAGGCCCCTCCAGCAGCCGCAGGTCCGCGGGGGCGTCCGGGTTACCCGGGTCCGCTTGGCCGTCCGCCAGTGCGGCAAGACGTACGCCGGCGTCGAGGCGGCGCAGCTCACTCACGGTGAGCAACGAGCCGAGCGTGGCGCGCAGGTCGGCGCGGAACTCCGAGCGCGGCACGTCGCGGCGCTTCCAGTCGACGCTGCGTACGTGGCGCAGCCCTGCCGGGGCGTCCGCCCGGTACCGGTAGTCGCCGGTGAGGTAGCCGATGGCCACGGTGCCGGCTTTCCGGGGCATGACGACGAGGTCTCCGGGCGCCAGGACGGCACGAAAGCGCCAGAGCTGTCCTCGCCAGTTGCCGAGGACACGGGGGTTCTCCCGGGGGTATGCCTTGACGAGTACGGCTTTGAGGTCGTCCGGGGTGGTGCAGTGGGTGAGGTCACCGACTTCGTGCCAGCCGGCGATCGTCAGGCCCTCGTCGAGTGAGATGTCCTCCCGCTCGCCCTCGGCCCCGGCACGCACCATCCACGCCCTCGTCACACCCACGTCATTCCCCCGGAACCTGCCGTATCGGACCCTCGTGCGATCTTTCGGCGAGCCTACCCGGGCAGCCGCGGGGCCGGTGGAGCAGTAAGGCCTCAATGACGTTACAGCTGACGGAGCATGAGGACCTCGTCGCGGTCGTCCCCGGGGGACAGCCGCAGGGCTCCGGGCCAGCGGCCGATCTCTTGCCAGCCGAGTCGTGCGTAGAAGGTTTCCAGACCCGCTCCGCCACGCGCGGCCAAGTGCAGTTGCTCCAGGCCCATTTCGTCACGGGCCACGAGGTGGGCGTGTCCGGTCAGGGCCGCGCCGATGCCCCGGCCACGCATGCTGGGATGGGTCTGGACGTGCTGCACGGCTCCCCAGTGAGCGGTGAGAGGGGACAGTTCGCGGCGCAGGTGCAGCCAGCCGACCAACTCGCTGCCGCACCAGGCCGTCAGGAGGCGGGACGTACGCGGGGCGAGGCCCTCGATGAGGGCGTCGAGGGCGGGCGCGGCCTGCTGGATGTCGAGGGGCGGTAAGGGGAAGCCCGCGGCCCCGCCGGCGTTGGTGACATCGACCCAGCATTCGAGGAGGGCTTGGCGCACATGCGGGTCGATGTCCCGGGCCGAGGTGACTTGATGCAGGTGGAAGGAGTCGGTGGTCATGCCGCGGAGTCTCGCAGCAGCCACTGACATCGCGTCCTCCGCCAGGTTCAGCGTGCGCCTCGGCCTCGGCCTTGGGTGTCGTACGGACTCGCCGTGCGTCCCCTCCGACGGGCAGACGGGCAGAGGCACCCGCGCTCGGGGACCGGTCCCGCGCTGGGTGCGCGAGACTCGGACGGGAGCGCGCAAGGAAGCGTGTCGCCGAGTTACCGGGAGTTCCCATGGCGTTCTGGCGTCGGAACAAGCGTGGTGGTGCCGAGAGTTCCGCGGAAGCGGAAGCCGACGCGGCACGCGATGTGGTGGCGTACGTGCGGACCGAGAGGCAGGCCGCCGGAACCTATCACATCCACCGCGGGCCGAGCCGGGCCGCGGCGCTGGAATTTCTGCGGGGACGCCCGGTGACGGAGCGGCTGGAGTACGTCATCGTCGAGACGCCCGAGGGGAACCTCGGACGCGACTTCCTCCACCTGTTCGAGGAGGCGGACGGCCGTCCCATCGAGCCGGGTCGGCGTATCCCGCGTGAGACGCCCGTGCGCTCAGCCACCCACTGCGCCTGGTGCGGCTGCTACGTCTCACCCGTCGAGATCCCGGAGGCCGCCCGCCGGGCGAGCGACTTCGCCATGTTCGTCACGCACGACCAACTCACGGAGCACGGTTCCGGGTTCCTATGCAAGGGCTGCGACCTGCTCCAGTGCATGTCGTGCGCGCCCTCCGAGGCGGACGGCGACGGCGGCATGACCTCTGCCTGCCGTTCCTGTGGCGAGCCGGTGGGCCTCCACACCGAGTGAGCCGCACCCGACGCATCCACCGCGCCCGCCCCCGCTCCGTCCCGCGCCCCTGCCAGGCGTGTCCCCGCCCGCGGTGATTCGTTTCCAGATGGATGCCTGAAACGCCCCGTACGCCGGACAGTTCTCCGCTCAGTGACGCGCCCGCGGTGGTCATCGGGGCCGGACCCAGCGGCCTGGCCGTGGCCGCGATGCTGCGCCGATCCGGCGTACCGACGGTCGTACTGGAACGCGGCGAGCACGTGGGGGCCAGCTGGGCTCTGCGCTACGACCACCTCCGGCTGCACACCTCCCGGGGCGGTTCGCACCTGCCTGGGCTCGCCCTGCCGCGCGGCTACGGCCCCTGGGTGGCGCGGGACGACTTCGTGCACTACCTGGAACGCTACCGCGAGCACCATGGACTGCGCGTACGACTGGGGACCGCGGCGCAGCGGATCGAACCCGCCCCGGGGCAGGCGGGGCCCCGGTGGCAGGTCCGCACCACCGGCGGCACGACGGCGGCACGCGCGGTGGTCGTGGCCACGGGCCGCTGCCACACCCCGGTGGTGCCCGACTGGCCCGGGCGGCACGCGTACGGCGGCACTCTGCTGCACGCGGCTGACTACCGCGGTCCCGCACCCTTCCGGGGCCGGTCGGTGCTGGTGGTGGGCGCGGGCAACAGCGGCACAGAGATCGCGAGCGTGCTCGCGCGGGAGGGGGCCAAGAAGGTCTGGCTGGCCATTCGCACCCCGCCGAACATCCTGCCGCGCGACTCCAGCCGGTGGCACATCGCTGAACGGCTGACGGACTTCCTGCCGGTGACCTGGCGGGACCGGTCCGCCCTGCTGACCCAGCGGTGCACGGTAGGGGACCTCACCTCCTTCGGTGTCCCCCGCCCCCGCACCGGCCCCTTCACCCGCAACGCGCGCGAGGGGAACAACCCGGTGCTCGACCACGGGTTCGTCGCGGCGGTACGGGCCGGTCTCGTCCACCCCGTGGCCGCGGTGGTCGGCTTCGAGGGAGCGGGCGTGGCTCTCGCGGACGGCTCCCACGTCAGCCCGGACGCCGTGATCGCCGCGACCGGCTACCGCCCCCGCCTCGACGTGCTGCTTCCCGACGTGCCCGTCCTCGACGGGTCGGGCCACCCCGCCGTCCACGGACCGCGGACCTCCACCGAAGCCCCGCACCTGTACTTCGCCGGCTTCACCAACCCCCTCAGCGGGGCCTTGCGCCAGGCCGGCGTGGAGGCCCGCGGCATCGCACGGGCCATCGCGGCGAAGTCCAGCCGGGTGCCCTCGCAGCGCGGTGCGAACCGGGGCGCCGCACACGCCCCGGCGAGCGGAGCCGATCCAGGCCGGTAGGGAAAACCCTCGGGCGACACCCTGAGTAGATTAAGTTTCAACCTTTTCTCGCCACGCCATCGCCGCAGCGGACCCGCGTCGACCACCCAGCGGCCGACCGCCGCGGCAGGCGGAGGATTGCCCCATCGAGCCTGGTCGGAGCCCTCGCACCAAGGCCCCCTCCAGGCCGGACAGCCACCCCGCCCCGACGCGCGAACAATGGCCCAAACTTATTTAACGTTCAACCGCTGCGAGCGGCATGCTGGTCAGAGCACCGGCAACCACCCCGGTATCCGGCCCAACACCCCACCCCACCAACGGAGATGACCCGCGATGAACCAGACCCTGCCGCTCCGCCTCCACCACCACGCCTGGATCACCGACGACCAGGAAGCCAACCGGCGCTTCTACGAGGACGTGATCGGCCTGCCCCTGGTCGCCACGTGGACCGAGCGCGAGGTGCTGTCCGGGGCCGAACGCGCCTACAGCCACGCCCTGTACGGTCTGGCCGACGGCAGCGCACTCGCCTTCTTCCAGTTCGCCGACCCCAAGGACCAGGAGGAGTTCAAGACCGAGATCAACTCCACCCCCTTGCGCCACCTCGCTCTCAAGGTCGAGGCGGAGACCCAGGAAGCCATACTCAAGCGCGTCAACGCGGCCGACCACCCGGAGTCGAACGCTCACGTCATCGACCACGGGTTCTGCGTCTCGCTGTACATCACGGACCCCAACGGACTCATCCTGGAACTGGCCGTCGACCACCCCGACGTGGAGAAGATCGACGCCGAGCGCCGTGCCACCGCGCACGCCGACCTCGCCCGCTGGCTCGCCGGCGACCACTTCAGCAACAACCACTGGCGCTGACCCGGGCCGCCGGCGCGTCGAGGCCGAGCCGGATACCGGTCGAAACAGCGGATCGTCATTCGCCGTCCTGTCTCCCTAGCGGAGCGCCGCGAGAATGACATAGGCGACGGCCAAGACACCGACGACGGCCAGGGCGATCTGCTCCTGTCTCGGGCAATACGTCCATGAGCGGTGCGTTCGCGGGTTGAACATGTCGTAGTGGCCCGCGAGTACGAATGGATATCCCGCGAGCAAGAGGACGGAGAGACCGAACGCCTTCACTGGGACGGTCGCGCTACCGATGTCCAGAACGGGTGCGATGAAAACCCCGAGCATCGATACGGCGATCGAGAGCAAGTTGAGGATGTCCGCGGGAGGCAGCCACGTGATGTCGCCCTTGCCGCTGACATCGATCTCTCTATTGATCCGCAGAGCGAATCCGGTCACCTGGAAGCCGGATACCACTCCGGCCGCGGTCCATAAAGATCCGAGATCAGGATGCATCTCACGCTCCCCCGGCTGCCGACGTGACGCGCGGAGCAAGCGTCGCAGCACGAGGAGGCTACGGAACAGACCGTGAGGGATGGATCACGAGGGCAGAGCGCCGAAAGAAAGTCACCCCGGGGGTGAGGCCTCGGAAGTCTGGCGCTCCTGGTCACCCCTCGCGGGCCCCGGCCGCCACCGCGCCCGCACCACGCCGTCGTCGTCAGGCATGACGGCGGTGTACACAGGCAGGTCCTCACCCTCGTACGCGGAGAGGAGTACGGCCGCGGAGGCCGAGGAAATCCGGGAGACCAGTTCGGGAAACTCTTCCTCGGCGCAGGTGGCGCTGTGGATACGGCCGTCCTTGTCCTGCCAGACGCCCTCGACGAGACCGTCGGCGGGGAAGGAAGCCAGTACTGCGGCGATGTCGGGGCTCAAGGGCGGCCACACGGCCAGACGGGCGCGGGGAGCGATGGCAGCACGAACCGTTTCGATGGTGTCAGGGGTGAGGTGGTGCCATCGTGTCGCACCTTCGACGAACGTCTCCTCCAGAACTCCGGCGCGGCCGGAGGCAATGGCGGGGAGCAGACCGTTCCAGAATGCGTCGTCTCCCGGCCGCGGAATACCTGCCCCCTCGATTTCCGGGTCGAAGTCGTACGGCGAAGACGTCATGCGTTCAGGGAACAGGCCGAGCGCGCGGGTGGCGGCGAGCGCCTCCTCGCACGGTCGGCTGCTGCCGATGTAGAGGTACTGGTCGTAGCCCACGTGCACCGCGAAGACGTCCTCGGCTTCCAGTCGGCACCATGCCCCGTTGTCGCGGAGCATGGCCCTGACCAGTTCGAGCGCCGTGCCGAGCGGCACGGAGGCCCCGTCGTGGAAGCCAGGAGGCAGGCTCGGGCCGGATACAGGGCTGGCTGGGGGCGGGAACAGCCCGTCAAGTCCGTAGCCGTCCACGGTCGGCTCGGCGCCGAAGTGCGCGAGGGAGGGAACCCCCGGCTCACGGATGGCCAGTCGATCGACACCGGATTCCGTGGCGAACGCCGCGACCGCCTCAAGGTACGCCGCCTCCACCTCGCCGTGGTCGCTGACGGTGTCCTCTGCCCCGGTGTAGTGCCCGTGTTCATCACGGTCGGCGGGATCGTATTTCGTCACGCGGTAGACGCAGGCCAGCATGGCCGCATCATGCCTCCCGTTTGAAGAGCGAGGCGAATCCGACGGCTGCCTCCCTGCGACGGCAGGCTCGGGGCCCCTTGTCAGAGCCATCCGCCGCTGACAGTCACTTCCGACATCCCGCCCCGCTTCGGACTGACCACGAGGTAGCCGTTCTCGTCCTCGGGGTACTCCACGCTCACGAACGACTCGTACCTGACGCGCCCGTCCGGAAGCACCTTTTTTCCGTCAGCCGCGAACCAGGTGCGCAGGCCCAGCGGAGTGTCCGACTGCCCGGCCCACCAGAAGTCGACTCCGGCGGTTGGCATCATGAAATGCCATTGGCCGGTACGGCTGTCCGAGCTGAGGCACTCGACGTCCACAGCGCTGTCTGGCGGCTCGACGACGAACTTCGTACCGCAGTCGATGTGCGGGTCGGCTTCGGAGTTCCACCAGATCAGCGCCCCGACCAGAGACACGAACCCGGCGACCGCCGCCGCGAGGGCGCCCCTGCCCGGCTTGAACCTGTTGCGCCTCGTCGAGTCCATCCCGCGAGCCTAAGCCGCAGACCGGCCCCCTGGGCAGCCACCAGACCCCGAGAGAGGCCAGGAAGCCGTCCCCCTGCCATGGTGTCCGACCCGCCGATCTGGGGCAGGGTTCCCGCGGTGCTCGGCGGTCCGCGGGAGGTGGGCAGGGTGGTCATGGATCGGCATGGTCAGATGATGAAGGACACCGGCGCTACAGCGGTGCGGCATTACGAGAAGGCCCTTGACGAACTCCTCTTCTTCCGCGAGGGCGTGGCCGGGGAGGTCGCAGCCGTGCTCGACGCCTCGCCCCGGTCCGCCATGGGCAACACCTTCCAGGCATACCTCGGGCTGCTTGGCACGGAGGAGAAGGACGCGGCCGAGGCTGCCGAGGCGTTCAGGGCGTTCCGTCGTGAGGTCACCCTGGACGGCCTGAGCGTGCGCGAGCGCATGCACGTCGAGGCCGCTTCCTCCTGGCTGGACGGCGACATGCACCGAGCAGGACGGCTGCTGGCTGAACTCGTCGTGGCGCATCCCAAGGACATCCTCGCCCTCGCCGTCGGCCACCAGATCGACTTCTTCACGGGCAACGCCGTGCTCCTGCGTGACCGCATCGGCGGAGCACTGGCCGCCTGGGACCGGGACGACCCGCACTACGGCCTGCTGCAAGGCATGTACGCCTTCGGTCTTGAGGAGGCCGGGCACTACACCCTGGCCGAGCAGGTGGGCCTGGAGGCCGTCGAACGGAACGCCCGCGATGTGTGGGGCATCCACGCCGTCGTCCACGCCTACGAGATGCAGGGCCGGCACGAGGACGGCATCGGCTACCTCGACGCCCGCACGGAGGCGTGGGCCGCCGGGAACTACCTGAACGTGCACAACTGGTGGCATTACGCCCTGTACCTGCTGGAGACAGGACGTACCGACAAGGTCCTGGCCGTCTACGACACCGCCCTGCACCACGAAGGCTCGGCCGGAGCGGCGATGGAGCTTCTGGACGCCGCCGCGCTGCTCTGGCGCCTTCACCTCGCGGGCGCCGGCACCGGTGACCGCTGGCCCGCCCTCGCCGACGCGTGGGCCGAGCGGCACGACGGGCCCCACTACGCCTTCAACGATGTGCACGCGGTCATGGCCTACGTCGGCTCCGCCCGCATCGCCGATGCCGAACGGCTCATCCAGGAGAGGGAGTTGTGGCTGCGCGACGCGGCCGCCGGGCTCTCGAACGTCCCGATGACCGCCGACATCGGCCTTCCGGTGTGCCGGGCGCTGGTGGCGTACGGGCAGAAGCGCTACGCCGACGTGGTGGAGCTGCTGCTCCCCCTGCGTCACCGCTTCCAGGAGTTCGGCGGCAGCCACGCCCAGCGGGACGCCCTCCAGAAGACCCTCGTCGAAGCCGCCCTGCACGCGGGCCACCACGACCTGGGCCGCACGCTGCTGAGCGAACGCATCAACCTTCGCGCCCGCTGCCCCTACAACCAGGAAGCGTGGGCGCGCCTCACGGCGAAGCGGACACAAGGCGCTGGGTGAGCCAGAAGGTCGCCGCCGACGACGGTATCCCTCAGGACCCACCCGCCCCGTTCGTACGACGGAATACCTGCGGCTCCCGGCTCTGTCTCGGCGCCAGGACACCCCCTGAGGCGGAGGCGGCGGACGCGCTCACAGCGGCTGTGCCTGACCCGGCTCCCCGGACGCAGGGCGTGCTCCCCGCTCGGCTGCCCGTAGCCCCCTGCCGCCTGGACACCACCCGGCCGCAGTCCTTAACTGCTGGGCGGGCGCGCTCGGGGACGGCTGAGCCGGAGCGGCCCTCTCGTCGGCCCCGTACCGCACGGGGGCCACCACAGGTCATCAGGGGGATGGTCTCGTTGCGCGCATCAGACGTTTCGGCTGCTCAAGAGCACTTATGGCTGGCGTGGAAGTCGGCACCGGCGCTACCGGCCAACCACGGGTCGCGTTGGCTCATCGACGGCCCGGTCGACGACAGGGCGCTGCTCGTGGCGGTACGCGAGACGTACAAGGCGTACACGGACGCCCAGGTCATCTTCCGTGTCGTCGACGGGGCGCTGCGGCAGCTGGTGCGGGAGGGGAACGCGGGCGCCTGGCAGCCACTCGTGCTCGACGTGAGCGACGCGGACGATCCGGAGGCGGCGGCCCGTGGCCTCACCGCCGAGCACGAGTGGCGGCCCTTCGACCCCGAGCGCGGCGAGGTGTTCCGGGCCGGAGTGATCAAGCTGTCGGACGTACGCCGGGTGCTGTTCCTGAGCGCGCACCCCCTGGTGGGTGACCGGTCCACCGTGCTGCGGCTGCTGCCCGAGCACATCGCCGCGTGTTACCGCGCGGTGGTGGACGGAGCCCCCCTGCCTCACGCGCCGGCGGGTGGCCCGGCGCTGCTCGCCCGTGAGGAGGTGCGGCACCGCGGGTCGGCGCGGTTCGCCGATGACGCGGCCTTCTGGCGCGGCCACTTCGCCGGAGCGCCCGATCCGCTGCGCCTGCCGGGCCGGCGCGGTACGGCCGAGCCGTCCCTCATCAACCACCTGGCATCGGTGCCGCACACGGAGGTCGAGGCCTGGCGGAAGACCGCGGGGGTCATCGGGGTGTCCCTGTCGGCGCTCCTGACGGCGGCGACGGGAGTCTGCTTCCGGTACCTCGGCCGACGCCAGGAATTCACCGTCTCCCTGCCGGCCTCCGGCCGCACCGGCGCCACGCAGGACGTCTGGGGCGCACAGGCGAGCGTCGTACCGCTGCGCTTCGACATCCCGCTCTCCTCCACGTTCGCCACCCTCGCGCGCACGGTGGCCGACGAGATGGGGAGCGTGCTGCGGCACAGCGCGCACGGGGCCGCCGCCCTTCGCCGCGCCGCGCGGAGCCCGGGCACCGGGACAGGCCCGTCCGCGCTCTCCAGTCCCTTCGGCCCCACCCTCGACATCCTCACCTGTGTCCGGGAGCTGGACTTCGCGAGCACGTCGGCACATCTGCTGCCCGGTTCGCCCATGGGCGCCGTCGACGACTTGCGGTGCACCCTGCACTTCGACGGGCGGGCCGCCGGCGACCTGTTCGTACGCGTCGACGCCAACGGCTCGATGTACGCGCCGGACGACCTGCGGCGCCTGTGTGCCCAGCTGGTCACCTTCTTGCGCGCGGTGACCGCCTCTCCGGATGTACCCCTCGGGCGCCTCGGCGCCGCGTCGACCACCGAGCAGGACGTACAGGAAACAGCCTGGGCGATGGCGGCGGACCTGGAATGGCTGTCACCGGAGCTGGACGCGGACATGCCGGCCATGGCTCCGCTGGAGGTCAACTCCTACGTCGTGGACGGCGTGCGGGGCCCGCAGCTCATCGCCAAGATCGACTATCCGGCGGGGCTGTTCACCCCCGAGGAGGCGCAGGAGCTGGCGGACCTGTGGACCGCCGCCATGGAGGGCCTGGCCCGGCACGCCGTGCGGCCCGGCGCGGGCGGCCTGACCCCGTCGGACGTGCCCCTGGTGACGGTCGGCCAGCGCGACCTGGAGGTCTGGGAGGAGCGCTACCCGGGCCTGGTCGACGTGTGGCCGCTGACCCCGGCGCAGTCCGGCATCCTCTTCCACAGCGCCCTGGCCGCGTCGTCCTTCGACGCCTACCAGGTCCAGTTCGTCCTGCATTTGTCCGGGGCCGTGGTCCCCGAACGCATGCGCGTCGCGGGCCAGGCCCTGCTTCGCCGCTACCCGAATCTCGCGACCGCGTTCGTCACCAGCGCCGCCGGCGAGCAGGTCCAGCTCGTCCTGAAGCACGTGGAACTGCCCTGGCAGGTCGTCGACCTGCGCCGCCTCGGCGAGGAACAGCGCGCCGAGCGGCTGGAGACGCTGATGGCGGCCGACCACGCCAAGCACTTCGACCCCACCCGGCCGCCGATGCTGCGCATGACGCTCGTGCGGATGGACGCCGAGCACAGCGAACTGATCCTGACCGTCCATCACACTCTGTTCGACGGCTGGTCGCTCTCCCATCTGATGCGCGATCTGATCCTGCTGTACGAGGCCGAGGGCGAGGCCTCCGCGCTGCCCCGCGTACGCCCGTACCGCGACTTCCTGGCGTGGCTCGCCCGGCAGGACCACAAGGCGGCGGCGGAGGCCTGGGCGAGTGAGCTGGCCGGCGTCACGGAGCCGACCAAACTCGCCCCCACCGAAGCGACGGAACAGGTCAGCGGCCTGAGCCGGTACGAGGTCCCCCTCACCACGGCCACCTCCCACGCCCTGCCCCGCCGTGCCACCGAACTGGGCATCACGCTCAACACCCTGTTCCAGGGCGTCTGGGGTGTGCTGCTCGGCCACCTGACCGGCCGTGAGGACGTGCTCTTCGGCACGACCGTGGCCGGTCGGCCGCCTCAGCTCACCGGCTCGGAGAGCATGGTCGGCCTGTTCATCAACAGCCTTCCGGTGCGCGTGCGTTACTCCGCTGACGAGACACTGGCCCAGGTCCTGGAGCGGCTGCAAGAGCACCAGACCGCGCTGATGGACCACCATCATCACAGTCTCAGCGAGATCCACGAGACCGTCGGCCTGGGCACCCTGTACGACTCGATGGTGATCCTGGAGTCCTTCCCCCTCGACCGCGAAGGCCTCACCGACGCCCACACCTCGGCGGGCGTCACCGTCACCGGCATGCGCGTGCACAGCGGCACCCACTACCCCCTGGCGCTCGGCGCGACCACCGAGGCGGACCTGGGCGCGGGCACCGGGGTGCACCTGGCCTTGCAGTACCAGGACAACATGTTCACCGGCGAGGAGATCGAGCGGATCGCGGCCCGGCTCGGGCGCGTCCTCAGGCAGCTCGCCGACGACCCGCACACTCCGCTCACCGCATTGGAGATCCTGGACGCGGACGAGCGCGACCTGGTCCTCAACCGGTTCAACGACACCGCGACCGAGGTGTGCGGACAGACCCTGGCCGGCCTCTTCCAGGAACAGGTGGCCCGTACCCCGGACGCCGTCGCGGTGCTCCGCGACGGCGAGCGGCTGACGTACGCGCAGGTCAACGAGCGCGCCAACCGGCTCGCCCGGGTCCTCGTCGGCAAGGGCGTCGGGCCTGACGACATCGTGGCCGTGGCCCTGCCGCGCGCACCGGAACTCGTGGTGGCGCTCCTGGCCGTCGTCAAGGCCGGGGCCGCCTACGTGCCGGTCGACCCGAACCACCCCGGCGCGCGTCTGACCCACATCCTGGACACCGCCGGGCCACGGCTGATCGTGACCGACACCGAGACGGCCGGCGTACTCCCCGAGCGGGACACGCCGCTGCTGCGCCTGGACCGCGCCGACGTCTCCGGGCACCCCGGCACCGACCTGGACGACAGCGACCGCACCCGCCGCCTCCACCCGGACCACCTCGTCTACCAGGTGTACACCTCGGGCTCGACGGGCCTGCCGAAGGGGGTGAGCATCACCCACACCAACCTCGTCAACGCCCTGTCCGACCTGGTCCGGCTCGTGGGTGTGCCGCCGGGCTGGCGGATGCTCACCAGCACCTCGATCGGCTTCGACGTCGCCGCGTTCGAACTCTTCTCCACCCTCACCACCGGCGGCAGCGTCGAGATCGTCCAGGACGTACTCGCGCTGACCGGGCGCGACGTGTGGGAGGTGGACGTGATCAGCTCGGTGCCCTCCGCGTTCACGGAGCTGGTGGACCGCCTCGGCGGCCGGGTGGAGCCCAAGTCCCTGATGCTCGCCGGTGAGGCACTGCCACCGGCCCTGGTGCGGCGGATCCGGGCGCACTGGCCCGAGGCTCACGTCGTCAACGCCTACGGCCCCAGTGAGACCTTCTACGCGACGGTCCACAGCCTCGACGCAGGGCGCGACTACGCCAGGGGCGTGCCGATCGGACGACCGCTGGGGAACCTGCGGGCGTACGTCCTGGGCCCTGGCCTGTCCCCCGTCGCCCTGGACGCGGTGGGTGAGCTGTACATCGGCGGCGCCGGCGTCGGACGCGGCTACCACGACCGCCCCGGCCCGACCGCTGAGCGGTACGTGGCCGACCCCTACGGGCCGGCGGGCGCACGCATGTACCGCACCGGTGACCTGGCCCGCTGGGACGGGTCCGGAGAGCTGGAGTACGTCGGCCGCGCCGACGCGCAGGTGAAGATCCGCGGTTTCCGGGTCGAGCCGGGCGAGGTGGAGGCGGCGGTCGCCGCTCACCCGCGCGTGGCCCGGGCCGCGGTGACCGCCCGCCCCGGCGCGGGCGGCAGGCAGCTGATCGCCTACACCGTGCCCGCCCCCGGAAGCGCCGGCCTCACCGCTTCGGACCTGCGGGAGTTCGTGGCTCGCCGGCTTCCGGAGTACATGGTGCCCGCGGCGTTCGTCCTGCTGGAGCGGCTGCCGCTGTCACCCAACGGCAAGCTCGACATCGCGGCACTGCCCGAGGTCGACTTCGCCGCCGCGGCGCCGCACCGGGCGCCGGGCACGCCGCGCGAGAAGAACCTGTGCGCGCTGTTCGCCGACGTCTTGGACGCCGATCGCGTCGGGCTCGACGACAACTTCTTCGACCTCGGCGGTCACTCGCTCCTGACGGTACGTTTGCTGGCCCGCCTGGAGGCCGATTCGGGTCTGCGGGTGCCGACGCGGGACTTCTTGGCCGCGCCGACGCCGGGCGGGCTCGCTGCCCTCCTGGAGACGCTGGAGACGGGCGGCGGCGCCACCGCGCCGGCCGAGGCCCTGGTGCCCGAGAGCGAGGCACGGTTGGCGTCCTCCCTCCGCTTCCCCGCCGGGGTGCGGTTCGGGTCTCCGCCCCGCCACGTCCTGCTCACCGGCGCCACCGGTTTCGTAGGCGCCTTCCTGCTCAGGGAGTTGCTCACGCGCACCGACGCGGACGTTCACTGCCTCGTACGCGCGGCGTCGCGGGAGGCCGGGCAGGCCCGGCTCGACGGCGTACTGCGCTCGTACGGCATCCGCGTCGGCCCCGGTGGACGGCGCGTGCACGTGGTGTGCGGTGACCTGGCCGAGGACGGTCTCGGACTCCACGCGGGGGTGTGGCGGGCCCTGCGGGACGGCATCGACACGATCCTCCACGCGGGCGCGTACGTGCACCACCTGTCGCCGTACGAGAGGCTCAAGCCCGCGAACGTAGGGGGTACGGAACGCCTGCTCCGGCTCATGGCGGAGGGGGCGCCCAAGCGGCTCCATCACCTGTCGACGATCGGGGTGTTCGGGCGCGCCGAGGCCGCGCGGCGGATCACCGAGGACTCCCCCACCGCGGGGCAGCGGCACACCACGGCCGACGGTTACACGGCGAGCAAGTGGGTGGCCGACCGCATGGTCCAGCACGCCGCGGACCGCGGGGCCGCGGCCCGCGTGTACCGGCTCGGCCGGGTGTGGGCGGACACCGAACGGGGTCTCGTGAACCGGGACGACATGTTCTGCCGCCTCCTCACCACCTGTGCCGAGCTGGGGTGTTACCCGCAGGACGCGGCGGTCGGGGCCGACCTGCTGCCCGTGGACGTCACGGCCCGCGCGCTGGTCGCGCTCGCCTTCGACGACTCCGCCGGTGCCGTGCACCATCTGCACCACGCCCGGCCGACGCCGCCGGGGGCGTTCCTGCGAGTGCGCGACGACCTGTACGGAACGCGGTCGCGGCCGGTGTCCCTCGACCGGTTCCTGGGTCGGCTGCGCGAGGCGGGCGAGGCCGGGCGGGAACTGCCGTTCCTGCCCTATCTGAGCGTGTTCCAGCAGGTCGTCGAGCAGGCCGCCGCCGTGCCACGGTCGGGCCGTGCCGTCCCGCACGACACGAGCGACAACGGCCACACTCTGCGCGACCTGGAGCGGCTCGGGGTGGAGGTTCCCACGGTGGACCGGCGCATGATGACGTCGTTCTGGCGCGGCCTCTGCCTCTAGTCACCCGCTGGGCGGCTTGGTCTCATCTCCGGTGAGCGAACCGGTCGAGGGCCTGGAGTACGTGGACGCGAGTCGTATCGGTGCCCAGGTGACCGGCGTCGTCGACGACGATCAGCTCCGCGTCGGGCCACGCGCGGGCCAGCTCCCACGCGGTGACGAGCGGGCCGCCCATGTCGAGCCTGCCGTGGACCAGCACGCCCGGGATACCGGCGAGGCGATGGGCGTCACGCAGCAGGGCGCCCTCCTCCAGCCACGCGCCGTGGGAGAAGTAGTGCGAACAGATGCGGACCAGGGCCACGCGCGCGGCCGGGGGGCGGTCGCCGTACGGGTGGGAGGTGCCGTTCGTCTCCCCGGACAGGACCGCGTCCTCCCAGCGGCACCAGTCGGCGGTGGCCTTCTCCCGCACCGCGGCGTCCGGGTGTTCCGCCAGGCGCGCGTAGGCCGCGACGATGTCACCGTCTCGCGGTGTGCCGGGGGCTCCGGCGAGGAAGCGTTCCCACTGCTCGGGGAAGTACCGGCCGACCCCCCGGTAGAGCCAGTCGATCTCGGAGCGCCGGGTGGTGGTGACGGCGGCGATGACGATCTCCGACACGCGCTCCGGGTACGTCTCGGCGTAGGCGAGGATCAGCGTGGAGCCCCACGAGCCGCCGTGCAGCAGCCAGCGGTCGACGCCCAGGTGCTCGCGCAGCCGCTCCATGTCGGCGATCAGGTGCGGGGTGGTGTTGTGCCGCATGTCGGTCGCGGGGTCGCTCGCGTGCGGGGTGCTGCGGCCGCAGCCGCGCTGGTCGCACAGGATCACCCGGTACCGGTCGGGGTCGAAGTACCGGCGCGCTCCCGCCCCGCACCCGGACCCCGGCCCTCCGTGAACGACGAGCGCCGGCTTGCCGTCCGGGTTACCGCAGGCCTCCCAGTACACGAGGTTGCCGTCGCCGACGTCGAGCATTCCCTGCTCGTACGGCTCGATCGCCGGGTACGGAACGCTCATTTCGGGGCCTCCTGGGGGCTGTGCGTGGGGGAAGCGCGCCTGTGCCGTAGACACCATGGCAGGGCGGAAACCTTCGGCGTGCCCGCGCTCCGCCTGCCCCCGATACCGTGGCTTGGCATGACCGACGCTGAGATCGAGATCACCGCGGGCCTGGTCCGCGACCTGCTGCGGGAGCAGCATCCGGACCTCGCGGGACTGGCCGTCCGCGAAGTGGCAGGCGGCTGGGGCAACCAACAGTGGCGCCTCGGGGACGAGTTGGCCGTACGCATGCCGCGTACGTCAGGCGCGCCGGACCTCCTGCGCAAGGAGTGCCGGTGGCTGCCCGCCCTGGCCCCGCGCCTGCCGCTGCCGGTCCCCCGCCCCGTACGGATCGGGGAGCCGTCCGCGCGCTTCCCGAAGCCCTGGGCCGTCATGACGTGGGTCCCCGGCGAGCCGCTGGACCGCACCTCGATCCGCCGCGGCGACCATGCGGCCGACGCGTTGGCGGGCTTCCTCAGGGCGCTCCATGTCCAGGCGCCCGCCGACGCGCCGAGCAGTTCGGACCGCGGCGAGCACCCCAAGAAGTGCACGGACGGCTTCGACCACTTCTTTCACGCCGTGCTACCCGGCGGCATCGCCGATGGCATCCCCAATGGCATCGCTGACGAGGTCCGAGCCGTCTGGGAGGACGCCGTGGCGGCGCCCGAGTGGGAAGGTCCGCCGGTATGGGTGCACGGGGACCTTCACCCCGCGAACGTCGTCGTCACCGGTGGGACGCTCTCCGGCGTGATCGACTTCGACGCCGTGTTCGCCGGCGACCCGGCCTGGGACCTCGCGGCCGCATGGGTCGTCCTGCCCGCGGGCGCCGCCTCACGCTTCTTCGACGTGTACGCGCGTGCCGACGAGGCGACGATCCGGCGCGCCCGCGGGCTGGCCGCTCTGAAAAGCCTGTTCCTGATGCTGATGGGGCAGAACGGGGACCGGGGGCTTCCTGGTGGCAAGCCGGCGTGGGGGCCGTTGGGGCGGGCGGCGCTCGATCGTGTCTTGGCGGGTGGGGCGGCGTAGACGCGAAGGCCGGCTCGTGCGGAGCGCTGCCTCCGGTCCGCCCCAACGGGCCGCGTTCCCCTACTTGGGTCGCCTGTCTGCCGGTGCCGCGCGGACGACCTTGACTATCCGAGTCCCCGCCGAGGGCCCGTTCGCCTTCGGTTTGCGGTCGTAGGCACGCACCAGGAGCAGGTCTCCCGTCGCCACACGATCGGTCAGCTTCCGGGGGAGGAAGGTGAGGAGTTCCTCTCCTGGGGCGGCGAAGGTGATGCCGACGCCCCTCCTGCGGCGGCTGGAAGCACCGAGCTTGCCGCCCTGCCGCAGGCCGTTGCGGGCACTGACGACGATGCCCCGCCGCAGGCCGACGTAGGGAGGTCCGGCCCAGTGCTCACCCAGTCTGATCACCGTGCCGCGGAGCTGCCGGGGGTACTGTTGGCGCCTGCGGAGCCGCGCACGCTGGTTCGCGAAGCGCTTCTTGAGGACCTTGCTCTGACGTGCGGTCATCGCTCTTCCTCCCGGTCGGTACGCGGGCCGAAGTGGCCACCGTCCGACCATGGCAACACCTGCCGTCCGGGTCCACCCCTCCGGCACGCCTCTGTTGCCCGGCTGTACCGGCAGCCGCCTGTGGAAGGGCTACGTCCGCAGCGCCGGGCGTCAGCCTTGGCATGACGGGTGTCACCTCAGCCGCCTCCGCCCGGAAGCCTGGTCGCGCGGGCGGACTGCCTCAGGGCCGAGGAGGCCGGGACCCTGGTTGCGCGGGGGACTGCCTCAGGGCCGAGGACGAAGGCCCCTACCGCCGACACCCCCGAAACGCCACGCGATGAGAGCCCAGCTCGCGGCGACGAGGACCAGGCCGACCCACGCCGTGCCGATCCCCTGGGCCACGATGACGTAGACGAGAACCAGAACGCACGGCACCGTGGCGATGGAGGTCCACCGCAGATACCGCCGGGCTCGGTCAGCGTCAGTGAAGCGTCCCTGTTCCATATGCCTTCCTCCGCTGGAGGGGTGGGATCGGAGGCGTGGGAGGAGTATCGCGTACGTACAACGAGGAGTGGGGAGCCCTGGTCGCTCAAGTGCCCCGGTCGCTCGGGAGCCCCGGTCGCTCGGGAGCCCCGGTCGCTCGGGAGCCCCGGTCGCTCGGGAGCCCTGCCGCTCACCGCTGATAGATTCCTTCGGATGAGCGAGCAACTCCCCAGCGGTGGCACCGAACTGTCGCCCGCCGAGCTGAATGCCCTCGACGCTCGGTGGTCATCCTGCTGGACCCCGTGGGAGGTCGCACAGCGCCTGGCCGGGGTGACCGTGCCGTGGTGTGTCGCCGCCGGCTGGGCGCTGGATCTGTTCCGCGGTACGCAGGCGCGCGAGCACGGGGACATCGAGATCGCGATCCCCGCCGCGGAGTTCCCCGAGATTCGCGGCCGCTTCCCCGGATACGTCTTCGACGCGGTCAGCAGCGGCCGGATCTGGGAGAACGCCACACCGGACGTGCTGGCCGCCACACACCAGACCTGGCTGCGCGAGCCGGCCACCGGTGACTACTTGCTCGATGTGTTCCGCGAACCCCACGACGGTACGACCTGGATCTGCCGACGCGACGAGGCGATCCGGCTTCCCTACAGTGAGATCGTCCACCACACCCCGGACGGCATCCCCTACCTGGCGCCCGAACTGGTTCTGCTGTTCAAGGCCAAGCACGCACGGCCCAAGGATCAGGAAGACTTCAACGCGACCCTCCCGCACATGACTTCAGCTCAGCGCACGGCACTGGCCGAGTTCCTCACCCGCGTCCACCCGGGGCACCGCTGGCTCAAGGATCTGTCATACACCTGACGGCTGGTCCGCGAGGACACCTCGTCTCTCGTGAACAGTCCTGGGCTCGGCAAGTGACCAAGCCGCTCACGTACGGTCGACCGCATGACAGCAGAAGCTTCGAGAGCCGCCATACCCCGCGTCCAGTTGGTCATCGGCATCATCCGCAGGGGCGACGAGATCCTCCTCGTGCGGGAGAGCCTCGGCGCCGACGGCGAGGTGCTCTGGTCGCTGCCCGGTGGCGGAGTCGAGGACGGCGAACTCCTGCACGAAGCGCTGCGGCGCGAAATGCGGGAGGAGACCGGGCTGCTGATCGGCGATCCGGCGCGGACAGCTTTCCTCGTACACGTCGACTCCGAGCGGCACCCCTCGGCACTGGCCGCGGCCTTCGAGGTCGAGCAGTGGTCAGGAGACCTCACGCCACAGGACGACGACATCGAACAAGCCGCCTTCTTCCCCCTGCCCGATGCCGTGAAGCTGCTCGGTGCACTGGACAGCGCAACACCGCGGGAGCCCATCGTCAGCTATCTGACCGGGGCCGCCGCGCCGGGCGCGACATGGCTCTACCGGAATCGGGGGAAGCAGGAGACTCTCGTCGCCCGCTGGTGACAGCACCCAGCACCCACCGCATGGAGTGCGCGCCCCTGAGAAACTGTCGGCATGACGGACAGGATCGTAGTCAGCGCCTACGACCCCCGCTGGCCCGAGTGGTTCGAGGATCTGCGGCGGCTGCTGGCTCCGCACGTCGCGGATCTGGCTGTGTCCATCGAGCACGTCGGCAGCACGGCCGTGCCCGGGTGTGCCGCCAAGCCGGTCATCGACCTCGACATCGTGGTGCCCGAGGAAGCGGCCATGCCTGAGCTGATCTCCCGCCTCACGGGGCAGGGCTACCAGCACGAAGGCGACCTGGGCATCCAGGGACGGGAGGCATTCCAGGCCCCGCCCGCGGCTTTCGCCCACCATCTGTACGGCGTGGTCGCGGGCGCGAAGCCCCACCTTGATCATGTGCTGCTCCGCGACCACCTGCGGCGGAGGCCCGCGGAAGTCCAGCGCTACAGCGCGCTGAAGACGGCCCTGGCCCAGCGGTTCACAGCCGACAGCGAGGGCAGGGCGGCCTACTCGGCGTCCAAGAGCGCTCTGGTGGAGGAACTCACAGCAAGGGCCTACGCGGCGCGAGCCCGGCCAAGGCTTGTCCCGGGGAGGCCGTGCTGATCGACGACACCCTCATCGCCGCGAGGCCCAGCCGCGCCGGTGAAGACCCGACCGGGCCCCGCTCAGTCGATGCCTTCGACGATGCGGAAGTCACGCTCGACGCCGCCGGAGAGGGCGGCCAGCGCCTCCTGGTAGGCCTCACTCTCGTACGTCGCGACGGCCTGCTCGAAGCTGTCGAACTCGACCAGGACGGTGCGCTCGGCGATTCCGGCCTCATGCGCCACGACCCGGCCGCCGACCGCGAGGGTCCGACCGCCCCCGGCCTTGACGGCCGGAGGGGTCAGCTCGTTGTAAGCAGCCAGCTTCTCAGGGTCTGAAATGGCGCGGTAGACGCTGACCCAGTAGCCCTTGGGCATGGAACCTCCGGTGTTGAGTTGGTGCGTCTGGCTTGCGGGGTGGTTTCGGACGAGCGCCGGCGGACGACAGCGTGAGCGGTCCGATGCACGGCGCCCCACCCCGCCTGCTTCGATTTTCGAATCACTATGATGCTTCGAGAGCCGAAGCGCAAGGAGTGACCATGGAAGCCAGAGCGCCGCGCCCGGGCGTGCCGGTGCGGGGGTCCGAGACGGGCCGTCCGGTGATGGCCGCTCTCGACCTGCTCGGACGGCGTTGGGCGATGCGGATCCTGTGGGAACTGAGGCAAGCTCCGGTCGGCTTCCGTGAATTGCAGCGCCGGTGCGAGCGCATGTCCTCCAGCGTGCTCAGTACCCGGATCGAGGAGCTGTCCGACGCCCGCCTGCTCGCCCTGGACGGCGACGGCTACCGCCTCACCCAGCTGGGCCAGGACCTTGTCGAGGCGCTGGACCCGCTGGCTGACTGGAGTCGGCGGTGGGCCGAGGAGATGGGGCCCGCGACGGCGGGAGGGCCGGAATGATCACCGCGCGATTGGCCTGATCACGGCAGCGGTGCCATCCTGCGGCTCGGCCGCCGGTGCAGGCTGCCGCCGGTGCAGGCTGCCGCCGATGCAAGCCGCCAGGGAGTTGACGCCGCACGCCGAGTTCGGCCATAGGCCTACCGCTGGGCCTTTGGTCAGGCGGCGAAGCCGATGTTGCTGACGTGCTCGTACTGCCCCCACTGCGAGCCCAGGTCCACCACGGCGTCGCTCACCCACGCCTCGTCCAGGGCCGCGTCGTCGTCGGCGCTCCAGGCGTCGACGATGCGGTCCCAGCGGCGGACGTTGAGGGTGCGGAATTCCACCACTCGCTGGCGCGGCCGGTCCACGTGGGACTGGTTGAGGGGGTGGAACTCCACGCGGGTCCCGCGGCCTTGTCGGTTGAGGCGGGCCAACAAGTAACGAGACACGTTACGGCGGCGTACCGCGCGGTAGGCGGTCTCGATCCGCTCGAGGTTCTTCCGCGACGGGCTGCGCTTGCCGTCCAGCCACGCCTTCAGCGTGCGGTCGGTGACGGACAGGCCGGCTTCGCGGGCCGCCTGGCGGGCGTGGTCGGTGCGGGTGAGGTAGTGCAGACGTGCCAACAGGCCGCGGCGGGCGGTGATGGGTGTGGCGATGAAACCGGCAAGCTGGTCGAGCTGGCGGGCGACGGCTTCATGGCCCTTGATGCCACGAGCACCGTATTTGCCGAACTCGTTATTCCTCTCCGGCATTTCCCGTCCTCCCGGATCTCAGCTGTGGCGGCCCCATCATATCTCAACTCTCTGGAGCGGATTAGGGATTCGGTGGTGGGTCGCGCTTTCAGGGTGTGGATTTGGCGTTCTCGGAGGGGGCCGTGGTCATATCCCGTCGAATACGGCGCGCGTTTCCTCTCGGGACAGTTCCTCACGCCCCCACGGCGCGGCGGTCGCTCCCCCGGGTTCCAGGCCGAAACTGCGTACGTGGTCGAATTCCTCGGCCGGTCCGGTCCGGCACAGGCGGTCGGCGCGGGGCGCAGGAGGGCCCGGGCCAAGCCCGGCCGTGGCCGCGGGAGTTGCCGCAGGTGGCTGGCGGGGCATCGGCGACGGGACAGGTCCGGGCAGGGCGAGCGCTCCCGGTGGCCTGTGCCCGGCTACTGCCGACGGCCGGGGAACAGCAGTTCCGCCAGCGTACGGAAGACGTCCTCCGGGTCGCGCTCCCCCACCGGCTCGCGCAGGTTCTCGGTCAGCAGCAGCGTGGCGAAGCCGTGGGCGAGTGACCATGCGGCGATCCCCGCGAGCCGGGCGTCCTGGCCGCGTTCGCTCTCGGGCACCTGGGCGATGCCCGCTCGCAGTTCGGTCCCGGCCCGGGTGCGGGCGGCGAGCAGGGCGGGGTCGTCGTCGCGCAGCAGGTCGGGGTGGAACATGACCTGGAAGTGCGCGGGGTGCTCGATGCCGAACCGGACGTAGCGGACCCCGCGTTCACGGAGGTCGGCGGCGTCGGCGAGGGCGTCCGCGAGGAGGTCGTAGCCGTCCGCGGCGATGGCGGTGAGCAGGCCGGTGCGGTCCTTGAAGTGGTGGGCGGGTGCCGCGTGGGAGACGCCGGCGCGCCGTGCCAGGTCGCGCAGGCTGAGGGCGCTGGGGCCTTCGGTGGCGATGACGTCGAGGGCCGCGGTCAGCAGGGCGTGGCGCAGGTCGCCGTGGTGGTAGGGGCCGCTCTGGGTGGTGGGCATGGTCAGTATGGTCACGCCGAATCTAGGCGTTGACAAGTTTGCGTACGGGCGAGCAATCTAGTCAGTGTCTAGTTCGGGTGAGTGGTGAGTGGAGAAGACGGGGAGAGCGCCATGCAGGATCAGAAGGGCTCCATCGAGCTTGGCCGTGTGCGTCAGCTGTGGCATCTGCTGGAGCCGCTGCACGCGGTGGTCCACTTCGCCCCGGAAGCGAGCGAGGAGGCGGACCGGCTCGGCATCGCCTCCGGCCGCTGGCCGCGGTACTTCGCCTGGCGGGCCGCACCGCTCGGCGCGGTCGGGCAGGAGCAGGTGACGTCCGCGTTCTACAGCTTCAGCCCCGGGATGGTCAGGGAGCACGTCCCTTCCGTATGGGACGCCGCGGCTCCCGAGGCCGTGCTTGCCGCCCGTCTCCGCGCCGTCGACCGCGCCTACCGTGCGCTCCTCGGCGACCGTGTCGGCAGCCCTGAGCTGGCCGAGGCCGCCGCCCTGGCCCGCCGGGCCGCCGAGGCCGCCGTGCACGCGGGCCGCCCGCTGGCCGCCGCGAACGCGGCGCGGCCCTGGCCCGAGGCCGCGCACCTGGTGCTCTGGCAGGCCGCGACGATCCTGCGCGAGCACCGCGGCGACGGTCACCTGGCGGCGCTGCTGGTCGCCGGGCTCGACCCGGTGGAGTCCCTGGTCTCGTTCGCGGCCGTCGGGGCCGCGCCCGAGGAGACCTTCGCGAGTCGCGGCTGGAGCGCGCGGGAGTGGGCCGCGGCGCGCGAACGACTCGTCGGGCGCGGCCTGGTGGAGCCGGACGGCACGGCGACCGAGGCGGGCCGCGCGCTGCGCGCCGAGGTCGAGCGCCACACGGACGAGCTGGCGGCGGGGCCCTGGCAGGCGCTGGGCGCGGCCGACACGGAGCGGCTCGCCGGACTCCTGGGGGACTGCTGGGTGGCGGTGATCGGGTCGGGGTTGTTGCCCGGTACGAACACGTTGGGGATCGGGAAGGTGTGAGCGAAGGCCGCGCGGCACGCTGCGGCTGCCAGGTTGTTCAGCGGCATCGGAGGGCTGCCCCGGCCCCGGCCCCGGTCAGAGCCATCAGAGCCAGACGTTGTCGCTGACCGAGCCGAGGCTCGTGCCCGAGAGGCGTCGGTGCAGAGCGATGGCCTGGTCCTCGGTCAGCGACGCGACGTGGTCGGCGGCAGCCCGCAGCGGGTCGCCGTGAAGGTCCAGCTCCTCGGCCCGGTCGGCGGGGAGCAGCTGCGGCGCGTCATGGGTCCAGCGCAGCAGCTCGGAGACGATGCGCCGCTTGCCGTGCTGCTGCGTGGCCAGGGCCGGGCGGTCGATGACGTAGCACCAGACCAGTTCCTTGAGCAGTTCGCAGGCCGCCCGGCGCTCGGCGGGCACGACGAGCCGGGCGCCGTAGCGGATCGCGGCGGTGCCGGTGACCTCCAGCTCGATGTCCCGGGTGAAGTGGTCGATCAGCTTGGCGGTACGGGCGTTCACGGCCACGTCGTCCTCGTGGCGGCCGGAGTAGGGCCCCGCGATCGACAGCGCCTTGGCGATGTCCGCCAGGAGGTACGCCGCCTCGTCCCGGTCGAAGTCGGCACCGGCGGCGCGGCGCTTGGCCGCCACGTAGTCCAAGAAGCGCCCCGTCTCACGCTCGGTGTCGCCCCCGGCGGCCCCCGCGGGCGGAAACAGCGCGGCCAGCGGGATCAGCCCCGTGCGGTAGAAGTCCTCCACGTCGTGGCAGGCGTAGGTGACGTCGTCGGCCCAGTCCATCACCTGCTCCTCGACCGGCACCGCGGCGTCGCCCCGGCCCGCCCGCACCCACGCGAACGCCTCCCGGTCGACCGCGTAGACGCCCCACTTGGCGTGCCGGGCCCGGTCGACGTCGCGCGGCGCGCGCTCCCAGGGGTACTTCGTGGCCGCGTCCAGGCAGGCGCGGGTCAGGTGCAGACCGCGGTGGCCGGGGTACTTGTGCGCGGCCAGGAAGGTGAGGATGTGCAGGGTCTGGGCGTTGCCCTCGAAGCTGTCGAGCACCCCGGCCGCGGAGTGCAACTCATCCATCGTCGCGCGCAGCGCGGTCTCACCCGCGTGTCCGAAGGGCGGGTGGCCGATGTCGTGGGCCATGCAGGCCGCCTCGACGAGGGCCGGATTCGGGCCGCCGTAACGCCGCTCCAGGCGCTCGGCCATGCGCCGGCCCAGCTGCGCCACCTTCATCGAGTGCGTCAACCGGGTGTGGTACGCCCCGAGTTCGGCGCTCGCGACGACCTGGCTCTTGCCCGCGAGCGCGCGCCACTGCGTCGAGTACAGGATCCGGTCCACGTCGTGCTCGAACCCCGATCGCTGCCCGTCGTCCGCGACCCTTCGGCGCAGGGAGTGCTGTTCCAGGTCCTCGTCGCTGTAATGGGCAGGTCGCATGGACGGGATGCTACTGGCTGCGCCGTCGGCGCCGCCGCGCAGGGGCGTGCCAAGGGCCGCTCGGACGCTGCGTAGGGTCGTGGTCATGGCCAAGGGAGTGGGGCGGCGGATCGAGGTGGATCTCGACAGCGGCGTCGAGGACGCGACGGTGCTCATCCTGGAGTGGCTCGGTGAACAGGGCGTCGATGCCATGATCCGGGTCGACGCGGAGCGCATGCGTGACGGGCGGCCGGCGTGGACCTTCGCCGCTTCTGGTGGGCCGCTGGACGGCGGGATGCGGGCCGATGGGGCCTCGGTCGCCGCATGCATGGGCAAGGCACTGCATCTCTTGCGGGAGGCCGGGCTGGCTGTTCCCTTCTGAGGCCTTGTTCAGCGCCTGGGGGGCGGAGGCCTCCGAACTCCGGTGACCCCAGCCGACTCCGGCGGGGCAGGCGTGAGCCGTCCGCGCCGGTCGACCGCCCCCTCAGCACGGCCAAGCCCCGCGGCCGCCCCGGTCACGCCTGCTCCAAGGCCCGTTCGATCGCCCGGCGGGCCCGGCCCGCGGCCGTCCGGTCGTCCTGGAGCTGCATGGCCGCGTTCAGCGCGAGCCCGGCGGCGATGATCTCGAACAGCGCCTGGTCGACGTCGAACCCGGCGGGCAGCTCGCCGTTGTCCACCGCCGCGGTCAGGTCCGCCCGCAGCCGTTCCCGCCAGCGCGACCACACCTCGGCCACCGCGTCGCGGACCCGGCCGGGGCGGCCGTCGTACTCACTCAGCGCCGCGGTCATCAGACAGCCGCCGGGCAGCAGGGGCGCTTCGAGGTAGCCCACGGAGTTGGCGCACACCGCGCGCAGCCGCCGCAGGCCCGGTGGTTCGGTGAGGGCGGGCTCGACCACCCGGTGCCAGAAGTCCACGAACGCCTTGTCCAGCGTGGAGATCTGGAGCGTCTCCTTGGTGCCGAAGATCTTGTGCACCCCGGACTTGCTCATCTCCAGCTCCTCGGCGAGCCGGCCGATGGTGATGCCGTCCAGGCCTTCCTCGGAGGCGATCTCGGCGGCGCGGTCGAGGATCCGGCCCCTGGTGGCCTGCGCTTCGGCCGCTGAGCGTCGTGGTGACATGCGCCAAGAATAGCGTACGAGCGTTCGCTATTGATTTAGCGAACGCTCGTACGCTAACTTCTGCGGCACCTGCCAGGGACCGGAGCGAAGGAGTACGCGATGCGAGTACGACGACTGGGCTGGGCCGGCCTGGAGATCGAGGCGGCCGGCGGCGAGCGCCTGGTGATCGACTACGTACAGGACCTCACACCGCTGTTCACGGGGTGGAAGCCGGGCGTGGGCCTCACAGAACCGAGCGGGGAGGCCATCGCGGCCCTGGTCACCCACCTCCACAGGGACCACACCGACGCGGCCGCGCTCGCGCAGGTGCTGACGCCGGGCGCGCCGGTGCTGCGCCCGGCACCCGGCCACGGCGACGACGTGGACAACGTGACGACGCTGGCGGCCGAGCGCGAGCTGGCCCTGCACGGGCTGGCCGTGGAGGTCGTGGACGCCTGGTCCACGCGTGAGGCCGGGCCGTTCCGCGTCACCGCGGTCCCTGCCGTCGACGGACTGGGCGACCCGCAGCTGAACTGGGTGGTGGAGGCCGAGGGGCAGCGGGTCTTCCACGGCGGCGACACGATGTTCCACGGCTACTGGTGGCTCGTCGCACGCCGGTTCAGCCCGTTCGACGCGGTGTTCCTGCCCGCCAACGGCGCCGTCGTCGACGCGCCGCACCTGCGGCCGCCGAGCCCGCTGCCCGCCGCGATGGACCCCGGGCAGTCCGCCGTGGCCGCGGAGATCCTCGACGCCCGGCACGCCGTGCCGATGCACTACGAGACGGAGCAGCCGGACAAGATCCCGGGCTACGTCGAGGTCTCCGACCCGGAGAAGGAGTTCCGCGCACACGCCGGGGGGCGCGCACGCGTGCTGGCCGTCGGGGAATGGCTGGACCTGGCCACCTGAGCGCGGGTCCCACCGTAAGGCTGAAGCTATGACTCGCCGGTGATCCTGGCCGAGCCGATCGAGGACGCGAGGATCTCCCTGGCGGCGGTCTGGGTCGAGGAGTTGGCGTTCAGGTTGGTCAGCGAGGCCTTGTCGAGGGCGTGGACGACGAACTCGTAGGTGTTCACCGTCGAGGGCGAGCACGGCCCTTGATAGCCGTAGAGGCTCGCGCTGCCGCGGTAGTAGACCTGCCTGGCTCCCGCCGGGGTCGAGGGCCGGTACTTGTGCTCGACGTTCTGGGGCAGCGAGGCCGTGCTCGCCGGGATGTCGTAGATGACCCAGTGGATGAGGTTGGCGTTGTCGAGGTCGCGCATGACGAGCGCGTAGCTCTTGGCGGCGGCCGGAGCCCCCGACCAGGCCAGGGGAGGCGACTCGTTCCTCTTGGCGGGGTCGCTTCCGCCGCCGCTGGTGCACTCGTGGACCTTGGGGATGACACCGCCGTCGGCGAACGCGGTACTGGACAGGGCGAACGCGCTCCGGGCCGCCGTCGGCCCCGGCGAGGCCGACGAGGCGGTGGCCGGCGAGAGGCCGGCGGCCCCGGTGACGAGCAGGGCGAATAACGCGATCCTTGCACTTCTCACTGGAGGCTCCCAAGGATGCTGGGGGTCGCTTAGGTGTCCGTGGCGCGAGAGTGATGGTCGTGCGGTGGAACCAGCGTAGGAAGCCCAGGTTTTGACGTCATGTCACTCAAGGCCCTGATCGATGTACTTTTCTCGCCTGTGGTGGCTGCGCCGCCTGGGCCGGGACCGCCATGCTGAACCCGCGAGTCCTCTCGGGAGCTTCAACAGGTCTCGCGGAAGGAGAGGTTCGGCAGATACGTCTGCCACTGCGTGCGCGTGAGCCCGCCCCCGGCCCGGTGGCAGGCCGCAGCCGCGGCGCGTGCGGGGGCGAGCGGCACCTCCCGTACCGGGGTGTGCGCGGTCGCGATCCGCAGTACGTCTCCGGCGAAGCCGAACGCGAGGACGGGGCCGTCGGCGGCGGGGTACTCCGCGCCGGTGAGGCGGGGGGTGCCGGTCTCCCAGACGCGGACGCCGCCGTCCTCGCGGCCCATGGCGATCAGGCGGCTGTCCGGGGAGAAGACGAGCGGCATGGGGTCGCCCAGGGCCGGTTCGGACGACTTCGCGGCGAGCGCGCCGAGGAGGCGGGTGCCGCGCGCGTTCCACAGCGTGAGCCTGGCGCGGGCGTCGACCACGGCGAGGTAGCGGCCGTCCGGGCTGAAGACCGCGTCCTCCAGCGCCCCCTCCCCGCGCAGGACCCGCGTCGAGCGCCCCGTCGTGACGTCGGTCAGCTTGCCGTTCGAGGCGAGGACGAGGCGTCCGTCCGGGGAGATCCTGCTCCAGCGGCCGCCCGTGTACCGGCTCAGCGCGCGGGAGGGGGTGCCAGGGCCGACCTTCCAGACGTCGAGTCGCCACGCGTCGTTGTCCCGGTTCTCGGCGTACGAGCCGGAGGTGACGGCGGGGGCGCTGTCACCGGGCACGGTGAGGCTGTCCACACTGGAGGGGACGGACCCCACCGCCGGCTGACGGTGTGCGCCCGCGCTCCACCGGTGCATCCGCGTCCCGAGAAGGTTCCCTCGGGCGTCCTCGACGAAGGTGGCGGATACAAAGGTCTTCCCGCTCGGAGAGAACCGGAGAAGCGGAGCGGGACAGTCCATACACGCCCTCCCTCCCCTCGGCAGCCGTGCTCGTACGCGTCCGCTGCGGGCGTCACGCAGCTCGACGCCCTGGCCCGCGCGGTCGCGCCGTGCGACGGCCAGGGTGCGGGCGTCCGGGCTGAACTCCGCTCGTGTGAAGGGCCACTCGCCGCCTGAGCCGCCGCCGGGGCCGGAGCCGGGACCGGGGCCAGAACGGGGGCCAGGGCCCGTGAGCACGTCCCGCACGTCGATCGCACGCACCACCGCGCCACTGGTCTGGTACCTGATCACCCCGTCCGCCCGGTCGAGGCGGGCCACGCCGTACACGTTCTCAGCGGGGGCGTACCGCATCAATGGCGCGCCGGGGCTCGCCGTACGCCACAGCGCCAGTTCGCCGGGGCCGCTGGTGACCGCGAGTCCGCCGTCCTCGTCGTAGTCCACGTACTGATCGTCGCCGCCGGGCACGTCCAGACGCGGACGCTCCCTCGCGGAATCCACCTCCCAGGTACGCACTCCGCCCTTGGCGGCGAAGGAGAGCGCGCGACCGTCCGGGGTGAACGTCCAGCTCGGTGCCGCGCAGGCCAGCCGCTGCACGTCGCCCGGCCACGCCAGGCGCCGGGCCCGGCCCTCACCGATCGGGTGGAGGGTCAGGTGCCTCCCGTCCCTGCCGCAGGCGAGGAGACGTCGGCCGTCGGGGCTGAGCAGGGGGAACAGGTTGCCCCTCATGATGATGTCCCCGGCGACGCGTGCGAGCAGCTTGTGGCGCCGTACGTCCCACACCTGGACGACCGTACGGCCGCGTTCCGGGCCCCGGGCGACGAACAGCCGCCCGTCCGCCGCGAATGCGCCCTCCGCGTCCGCCGGGCGAGGTGGCCTGAAGGGCGAGGTGAGGGTGCGGTGCGCCCGCACGTCCCGCACGACGAAGCCCCGAGCAGTACGAACGGCGACGAGACGCCCGTCCGGGCTCATGGCCGCGTAACGCCGGAAGACGCCCGGGTACGCGTCCGTGCCGAGCCGCCGGCCGCCGCGCGCGTCCCACCAGGTCACCTCGTCGCGGTCGACGACGGTCAGAACGCGGCCGTCCTCGCTCAGCACGGAGGGCGTGTTCGGGGCGTTCCCCGCCTCGAACCCCGCCACCGTCGCGACCTCCCGCTGCGCCCCCGCTGTCCGTACCGCCTCGCGCGTCTCCGGCAGGTCGGCGATCTTCCAGGCCGCCACACCGAGGCGCATCGCGGTGCGCGGATCGGACACGCGCAGCGTCTGCGCGATGCTCGCGACGCGCCGGGCCTGGGCCTCGGCGGTACGGCGGTCACTGACGCGGCTCTGCTGCCAGGCGAGGGCGCCCGCCACCGTCGCCAGGCACACCAGGACCGCGAGCGCCGTCAGGAGCGCACGGCTGCGGCGCGCGGCGCGCACCTTGGCGCGCACGCCGTGGTCGTGAGCGGCGACGGCCGCCGCGAGGAACTCGCCCTCCAGAGGGGTGAGTTCCGCGCCGTCGGCGAAGGCCTCACGGGCCGCCGACAGGCGCGTGCCCCGGTACAGCGCGCCGGGGTCACGGTCCAGGTCGCGCCAGGTCAGCGCCGCCTCGGTCAAGGCGCGGTGCAGCCGAAGGCGCTCCCGGCCCGCCTCGACCCAGCCGCGCAGCCGGGGCCACGCACTGATCAGCGCTTCGTGGGCGAGGTCGACGCGCGTACCGTCGACGGTCAGGAGCCGCGAGGCGACGAGGCGCTCCAGCACGGCACCGCAGTCGGCGCCGAGTTCGGAGCGCTCGACGGTGCGCCGGGTGTCCTGCGTGCCGTCGCCCGGCGCGACCATACGCAGCAGCAGCGCCCGCGCGCGGGCCGCCTCCGCCTGCGTGAAGCGCCCGAACGTCTCCTCGGCGGTGTGCGCGACGGCGCCCTGCACCCCGCCGATCGCCTCGTACGCCGCCAGCGTGAGCGTCTTGCCGCTGCGCCGCCGCCAGACCTCGCGCAACGCGTGCGCCATGAGCGGCAGGCCGCCCGGCTCGTCCCCGGTGTCGGCCACGATCCGCGCGGTCAGCGCCCTTTCGACGACGAGCCGTTCGGCCGCGGCGGGACGTACGATCGCCTCGCGCAGCCGGTGGGGCGGCAGCGGACCGACGAGCAGCGTCGCGTCCCGCAGGGCCTCGGCGAGCGGCCCGTGCTCGGCGAGACGCCCGTAGAAATCGGCGCGTACGGCGATGACGACACGCAGACGGCTGCCCTGGTCCCGGGCGGCGAGCACCCGCCCGATGAACCGCTCCCGCTCGTCCGTGTCGTGGCAGAGCGAGAAGACCTCCTCGAACTGGTCGACGACGAGGAGGGTGTCACCGGCCGCTTCGCCCCTCTCGTCGCCGCCCTCGTCGCTCGGCTGGAACCGGGTGCCGTGGGTGCGAGCGGGCCGCGGGCCCGGCGTGAGGACGCGGACCGTGGCGAGACGGGGGCCTCCTCCCCGGGGAGCGTCGCAGGGGGTGCCGTCGCCGCCCCCTCCCCGTAACGCCGGGATCAAACCCGCCCGCAGCAGCGACGACTTGCCGCTGCCGGACGCGCCGACGACCGCCGTGAGACGGCGGCGCCCGGTCAGGGCGAGCAGCTCGGCGACGAGGTCGTCACGGCCGTGGAAGCGGTCGCGGTCGTCGGGGCCGAAGCGGGCGAGGCCGGGGTACGGCGACTCGCCCTCGTCGGGAGCGGGTTCGGCGGCGAGGGTCTCGTGCCACCGCGCCTCCCACGCCGCGCGGTCGCCGCCGCACGCCTCCACGTACGCGAGCAGCACCGGCAGCGAGGGCAGCCGGTCACCCGAGGCCGCGGCGGACAGGGTGGGCGCCGAGTACGCGGTGCGCCCGGCGAGCGTCCGATAGGTGGGACCGCCCGCTTCGGCGCGCAGCTTGCGGAGGTCGTACGCGAAACGCTGCACGGGCCCCGCCGTGGGCTCCAGTGGCTTCTCCCGCCGCCCCATCGCTCCCCCTCCACCGCGCCCCGCCTCCGCAGGGCGGCCGATGCGCACGCTAGCAATTGATAAGCGGCCCGTGACAGGGCTGCCTATCAACCGACACGCGGCTGAACTCGGGTTTCTCCTCGCCTCCTTCGTGATTCTGGAGCCCGCCATCGCCGCCGTCGACACCTGTGCACATCCGCCGCGCCCCGCGCGGAGGGGGCTTCCTCCCGCGACTCCGCGCCCTCGGCGAAGGCCCGCGTGGGCCGTCGCCGCGCCCGGCGTCCTGCTGTCGTCGGCCCTCGGCCTGTGGGGCGTGCGGCGTGAAGGCACCCTGTGGCGGGACGAGGCGGTCACCTACGACATGGCGCGGCGCGACCTGCCCGACCTGTGGCACACGCTGGGGAACGCGGACGCCGTCCACGGCCTCTACTACCTCCTCATGCGGGGCCTGTTCGCCCTGTGCAAAGACGCCGATCCGCTCCTCGTGCTCCGGCTGCCGTCAGTGGCATCCACGGCCCTCGCCGCGGCCGGGGTGGCGTGCCTCGGCCGGCGTCTCGCGGGGCCGCGTACGGGCCTGCTGGCCGGGGTGGCCTTCGCGCCGCTGCCCTTGGTGCAGTGGTTCGCCCAGGAAGGACGGTCCTACGCCCTGGTCCTCGCGACGGTCGTCTGGGCGACGTACGCCCTGGTGCGCGCGGTCGGGACGCGCCGTGCGCGCCGATGGGTCCTCTACGGGGTGCTGATGCTGGCGGCCTGCGTGCTGCACGAGTTCGCGGTGCTCGCCCTGCCTGCCCACGCGGTAACGCTGCCGCGCGCGGCTCGGCGCCCCTGGGCCGCGACCGCCGTGCCGGTCGCCCTGGGCCTGGCCCCCTTGGCACTGCTCAGCCACCGGCAGTCGGCACAGGTGGACTGGATCGGCGGGCTGAGCTGGTCGGCGGTGCTGCCGGTGCTCGGCGCGTGGACGCTTGGGCTGGCCGCGGCGGGGGTGGTGGTGGTGAGGGGGCGGCCGGGCCCCGCGCGGTCGCGCCACACCGTTTCGCTGCCCGGCCTCGGCCTCGCCCTGCTCGTCCTGCCCCCGCTCGCCCTCTGGCTCACCTCCCCGCTCAAGCCGCTCTACGTCGACCGATACGTGCTGTACGCGCAAGCCGGTCTCGCCCTCCTCCTCGGCGCGGCCCTCGACCGGCTCACACGCGCGACACGAGGACGCGCCCTCGCGGCGCTCGCGGCGGCGGTCACCGCCGCCGTGGCGCTCCTGCCCGTCTCGCTCGACATGCGGAGCGCGCGGAGCCGGGTCGACGACACGACCGCGGCCGCACGGGCCCTGCGCGACACCGGCGCCCCCGGTGACGCCGTGCTCTACCTGCCGCTGCGCCGCCGCGTGTGGTCGCTGCCGTACCCATGGGCGGCGCGTGGACTGCGTGACATCGCCCTCGCCCGCCGCCCGGCCGTCTCGCACACGCTGTACGGCACCGAGGTGGCCCCCGATGTCCTGCGCAGGCGACTGCTCGCCGAGGACCGGGTCGTCGTGGTCACCGATCCCGTCGGCCATCCCCTCGACGCGACACCGGGCGAGATGGTCAAGCGCCAGGTCCTGTCGCGGCACTTCGTGCCCTGCGCGACCCGCCGCGCCGACGGCGCCCGTGTCGTCCTCTACGCGCGTCGGGGGCAGTGCTGAGCAACCTTGCGCACCCGCTACTGGGCGTGGGCGTGTCGCCGTTCGCACAGCCCCGTCTTGACGGCGGCTTCCATGTCGTCGTCCTGCGCGTCCGTTCCACCCGGGTCGACGTTCGCCATGACCGTCGCCTGCCTGCCGTCGGCTGTGGCGCCGCCGGCGGTCTGAAAGCCGAAGGTGTCGCCGCCGTGGCCCCAGTAGAGGCCGCCGCAGGGCAGCGGCCGGCTCTCCAGGCCCAGGCCGTACTCCCGGCCGTCGTCACTTCCGGTCGGCCGGGTCCTCATCATCGCCTTGAGCTGGGCCGGGCGCAGCAGCTTGCCGCGGACCAGGGCGTCCAGGAAGCGGTTGAGGTCGGCGCCGCTGGAGATCATCTCGCCGGACGCGCCCGCGACGGAGGGGTTGAACGCGGTGATGTCCACGAGCGGCGCGTCCTTGCCCGGGCGTGCGTACCCGCGCGGGTGCGGCCCGGGGATGGACGTGGCATCGCCCGGCACGGACGTGTCGTGCAGGCCGAGCGGCTCGATGACGCGCCGGTGGATCTCCTCGCCGTACGAGCGTCCGGTCACCTTCTCGATGAGCATGCCCGCCAGGAGGTAGTTGGTGTTGGAGTAGTGCCACTCGGAGCCGGGCTTCGCACCGGGCTTCTCGAAGGTCGGCGGGCGGGCGAGGGCGAGGTTCACCAGGTCGCGGGTGTCGTGGTGGGCCAGCGGGTCCTTGAGGATGTCCTTCGGTTTGAGACGGCCGAGGTAGTCGGGCAGGCCGCTGGTGTGCTGGAGGAGCATACGGACCGTGATCGCCCGGCCGTCGTTCCCGTGACCGCGTACGACGCCGGGCAGGTAGCGCTCCACCGGGGCGTCGAGATCGATGCGGTGCCTTCCCACCAGCTGAAGCACGACCGTGGCCACGAAGGGCTTGGTCATGCTGCCGATCCGGAACCTGCTGTCGCCGCGCACCGGCGCCTGGCTGTCCACGTCCGCGACTCCGCTGGTCAGCACCGAGCCGCCGTGTCTGTCCCGCGTCACGACAAGTGCTCCGGGCGCGCCGTCCGCGGTGGTCAACCGGTGCATCAGCGCGCGCAGCCGAGGGTGGCCGGGAGCGTGGGTGGGCTGCGCGGCGGCGGTTTCGGCCGTGGTCGCCGCGGTGGCGGTGGTGACCGGCAGGACGCCTCCCACCACACCGACTGCCACGGTCAGCGTGAGTGCCCCGCCCAGTGCGCGCTTGTGCTTGATCACGTGTGCGTCCTCCGTCGTCGTAGCAGCGTTGCTGCTGCGGAAGGCTCTTCCGCCGTCGTCGGCTCACGATGCCCGAGCGGCGCCGGCCGGCGCGATGGGGCGGTCATCCGCAACGGCAGGGGGATAACCCCCGGCATGGATCAGCGACTTGAGCCTCAGCCGGGCGGCGCCGCTGCCGGGCCCGCCCGGCTGACGTCAGCACCCAATGAGTGTTTTGACGCAAGGCACTGCCCCGCAGGCTGCGGCCAGCGCAGATTCGTACATACTTGGACATATGGAACGCATAGATGAGGTGGGTCACCTCCATCGAGGCGGCCCGGGCAATCCCCTGGAGCGGCTGGGAACAGTCGCGTGGCAGGCTCTGATGCTGCTGGGTCTCAGCGCTATCGCGATCGGCGTGGTCGCGCTGGTGTGGCCGGGGCGGACCCTTCTCGTGCTGGGTGTGCTGTTCGGCATCTACCTGCTGATCAGCGGCGCGATGCAGATCGTGGCCGCCTTCGGCACCTTCGTCAGCGCCGGGATGCGCGTCCTGCTCATCCTCGTCGGCGCCCTGTCGATGACGCTGGGCCTGCTCTGCTTCCGCAACTCGCTGCACAACTCGGTGCTGCTGCTGAGCCTGTGGATCGGCATCGGCTTCCTGATGTACGGCATCGCCACCATGGTGACCGCCGCGGAGATGAGCAGCGGCTGGGGCGTCTTCCTGGGGCTGCTGGCCACGGCCGGCGGCGTCATCGTCCTCGCCTGGCCCATCGGCTCCATCGTGACCCTGGCGGTGTTCACCGGCATCTGGCTGATCGCGGTCGGCCTGACCGAAGTGATCCACGCCTTCTCCCTGCGGGGCCTGGTGCGCTCGCACAGTGGCTCCAGGAGGCATGCGACCGCCGGGGTGTGAGGGGTGCCATGGGGTGCGTCTCACTCACCTCCAGCGCGTGTGAAGAGGGCGGCCTTTGCCCGGCGGAGCAGTGCAGCAGTCCTCTACCAGCCGAGGAGGACCAGTTCGATGGCGAAGCCCGGGCCCATGGCGGCGAGCAGGCCCGGAGCGTTCGGCGGCGGGGGCGTCTTCATGGCCGCGTGCAGGATGTCCAGTACGGAGACCGACGAGAGGTTGCCGTGCTCCGCCACGGACCGCCGGGTGCGTTCCAGAGCGCGCGGCGGCAGGCGCAGGGCCTGCTCCACGGCGGTGAAGACCTTCGGGCCGCCGCCGTGGATGATCCAGCTGCCGATCTCGTCCGGTGTCAGCGCATGCCGGTCCAGGAGGCTGTGGATGGCGGTGGGCAGGTGTTCTCCCGTCAGCGCGGGGACCTCCGGTGCCAGCAGGATCTTCAGGCCGTGGGAGCCGATGTCCCAGCCCAGTACGTCCTCGGTGCCGGGGAGCAGCAGACTGTGGGTGTCAAGGAGCGCGGGTCCTGCGGGAATGGTGTCCCGGTGGGCCCCGGTGGCCACGACGGCCGCGGCTCCGTCGCCGAAGAGGCTGCCGGCGACGATGTTGGCGATGGTGGCGTCCTTGAACTGGTAGGCCAGGCTGGACAGTTCCACGGCGAGCAGGACGGCGACCTGGCCGGGGTGGGCCAGGAGGTAGTCGCGCAGCCGGGCCAGGCCCACGGCACCGCCCGCGCAGCCGCTGCCGAACAGCGGGACGCGCTGGATGTCCGGCCGCAGCCCCACCCGGTGGGCGAGGCGGGCCTCCAGTGAGGGCACGGCAAGGCCGGTCACGGTGGTGCTGATCACTGCGTCGACGTCCTGCGGGTGGATCCCGGCGGCGCGCAGGGCACCGGTGACGGCCTGCTCTCCCAGGTCCAGGGCGACGTCGAGCCAGATGCGGTTCTTCTCGGTGAAGTCGTCCTGGACGGCCAGCTCGACCAGCTTCTCCAGCGGCAGCGCCAGGGACCGGGTGTCGACACCGGAGCTGTTCGCGATCTTTCGGAGGACGAGGGTGCCCGCCTCGGACTCGAGCGCGGTGGTGCGGGCCAGGTGGGCGAGGATTTCCCGCTGGGGGTAGGTGTAGGGCGGGAAGGCGGTCCGGATCGCGGCCACCCGCGGGGCGGCGGACGCCGGCGGTCCGGTGCGGTCATGGGGAGCCTGAGGCATCTGGATCAGCCCTGCCTTTCTTGTCGGCTCTTGTCGGCTGTCTTGTCGGCTGCGACGATCCCGGGACGGGACCCGATACAGGTAGGAGACCACCAGTTGAGGGGGCCCAGGGCCGCCATCACGGCGGGCACCAGCACGCCGCGCACCAGGACGGCGTCGACGAGCGCGCCGAGGGCGACGCCGATGCCGATGAACTTGAGCAGGGCCACCTGCGAGGTGGCCATCGCGGCGGTCGAGATCGCCACGGCCGCCGCTGCGGACGTCAGCAGGCGGCCGGTGCGCGCGACGCCCTCGACGATCGACGTGCGGCTGTCGCCGCGGCGGTCGAACTCCTCCCGGATACGGCCGAGCAGGAAGACCTCGTAGTCGACCGACAGAGCCAGGGCGATGAACAGGACGAACAGGAGCATGGAAGCGTCGAGGGTGCCCGTCGCGGTGAAGCCGCCGAACAGGGCGCTGCCGTGGCCGTCCTGGAAGAGGACGACCAGCGCCCCCAGGATCGCGCCGAGGCTCACCGCGGCGACGGCCAGCGCCTTGAGGGGCGCGACGAGCGCGCGGGTGAAGGCGCTCAGCAGGAGCAACAGACCGGCTCCCAGCAGGAGCAGGCAGGTGGGGAGGGCACCGAGGACGCTGTGCGCGGTGTCGGCGATGTCTGCGGCGCGTCCGCCCACCGTGACGCTCCCCGGCGCGGGGCTGTCCCGTACCTGTCGCACCGTGCTCCGCGCGGCGCGGGTGTCGGGGGCGGCGGACATGGCTGCCAGGAGCACCGCCCCCTCACCGGCCCGCGAGGAGGGCGCCACGCGGACGCCGGTGACGCCCGGGAGGCGGGCGAGCCGCTCGCCGTACTCGGAGGCGCCGCCTCTCGCTCCGGGGCCGGTCACCACCACGGTGAGGATCCGCTCGGGTGGCACGGTGAATTCGGCCCGCACCCGCTGCGCCGCGGCGGCGGCGGGGGCGGACGCGGGCAGGGTGCGCTCGTCCACGACGCCGAGGCGGGCGTGGGCGAACGGCGCGGCGAGCAGGGCGAGCAGCAGGAGCGACAGGCCTCCTGCCAGCAGGGGCCGTGCGGTGACGGTGGAGGCCGTGCGGCGCCAGAAGCGGCTTCCCTCACCGATACGCGTACGGCGCCACCGCGCCAGCGGATCGAAGGCCTGGGCCCGGGGGCCGAGGACGCACAGGCAGGCGGGCAGCACCGTCAGGGCGACCAGGGCCGCGAGCACGGCGACGGTCATGCCGGCCAGGGCCAGGGCGCGCAGCATCGGCACCGGTACGGCCAGGGCGGTGGCCAGGCAGACGGTGACGGCGGCGGCCGAGAACACCACCGAACGGCCGCTGGAGCGCCGGGCCGCCGCCAGTGCCGTTCGCAGGTCCGCGCCCCGCGCGCTCTCCTCCCGCACCCGGGCGAGCAGGAAGAGGCTGTAGTCGACGGCCAGGCCGAAGCCGATCGCGGATGCGGCACTCACCGCGACCCGCGAGATGTCCGCGACCTGCGCGAGCAGACCCAGGACCGGGAGGGCGCAGCCGATGGTGAGCGCGGCCACGACCACGGGCAGGAGGGCGGACACCACGGACCCGTAGGCGAGGACCAGCACGACGAACAGCACCGGCGCGGCCAGGAGTTCGGCCCGGCGCAAGTCGTGCTCGACGCTTGCGTCGATCTCGCGGTCGGCCCACACCTCGCCGCTGGGCTCGACGCTGGACGCCGGGGCGGCCGAGCGGGCGGCGGCCACCACGCGGGGTGCCGCCTGCTTGCGTTCCTTGTCCGTCCCCTTCAGTCCTACGAGGACCAGCAGGGTCCGCCCGTCCTTCGAGCGCAGCCAGGTGTCCTTCGTCGTCTGCGCGGACCATGCGGCCTTGACGTCGCCGTGCCCGGCCAGTGTCCGCACCACCGCGGTGGCGGCGTCCTGGGCGGCGGCCTTGCCGGAGCCGGTGTGCTGGGAGACGGCCAGGACGAGATCGGGTGAGGGCACGCCGAGCCGTTCGGCCTGCCGGGCGGCCCGCTCGGCCCCGGTTCCCGTGGCGACCGCGCCGCCCGTGCTCAGCGCCGAGAGGGCGACCGGGGTCAGTGCCCCCGCGCACACCGCCGCCAGGAGCGCGCACGCCAGCACCCACCAGGCCCGCCGCACCGCGCCCCGCTCGTGTGCCCTCATCGGGCCGTCGTCCGGGGCGAAGTGAGCGGCCCGCACTAGGCGGCGGCCGTGAACAGCAGAACCGCGTTCTGGCCGCCGAACCCGAAGGAGCAGCTGATGGCCGCGTCGCCGCGTGCGGGCCGTGGCCGCCCGGCGACGATGTCGAGCTTGTGATCGCCGTCCTGGCCCTGGAAGTTCGCCACCGGTGGGATCAGCCCGTGCCGCAGGGAGAGGACCGTGTACGCGGCCTGGATGGCACCGGCCGCCCCCAGCGCGTGTCCGATCACGCCTTTGGACGCGGTGACGGGCGGCCCGTCGTCACCGAAGACGCGGGTGTAGGCCGCGGCCTCGGCCGCGTCGCCCAACGCGGTCGAGGTGCCGTGTGCGTTGGCGTGGGCGATGTCACCCGGTTCGCAGCCGGCGTCCGCCAGTGCCGCGCGGATGGCACGGACCGCGCCGTCTCCTCGCGGATGCGGGGCGATGGGGTGGTGGGCGTCGGCTCCGGCGCCGTATCCCCGCAGCAGTGCCTGGACCGGGGCCCGGCGGGCGCGGGCCGTTGAGGCGCGTTCCAGGACGAGGACGCCGGCGCCCTCGCTCAGGACCAGGCCGTCACGGCGGGCGTCGAACGGCCGGCTGGCCTGGTCCGGTTCCTCCCGGCGCCGGGACAGGGCCCGCATCCGGGTGAAACAGGTGGCCGTCATGCGTGAGCGCGCCGACTCGCTGCCGCCCGCCAGCACGATGTCGCACGTGCCCGACCGCAGCAGGTCCCGGGCGACTCCGATCGCGGTGGCGCCCGAGGCGCAGGCACTGGCAGTGGTGAAGTTGGGTCCGCGCGCCCCCAGGTCGATCGCGACCTCGCCTGCGGCCATGCTCGGAACACTGCGCGGGAGCGCGAGCATCGAGACGCGCTCCGCACGCCCCGCACCGAGGTGAGTGAACTCCCTCACGTAGGTGCTCAGACTGTTCGATCCCACCCCCAGCACGACACCCACCCGCTCCGCGTCCCACGCATGACGGTCGAGACGCGCGTCGGCGACGGCCCGCCGGGCGGCGACGAGGGCGAACTGGATGAAGCGGTCCATGCGCCGCGCCGGTGCGCGGCCGATTTCCGCCGCGGCGTCGAAGTCCGTCACCCGGCAGGAGAAGTCGACGGGCAGCCCCTCCAGTTCAGGGTCCACGGCGGCCAGCGAGCGGCCCCGGCACAGCGCCGCCCAGTTCGCCTCCGCCGTGTGACCGGCAGGAGTCACCAGGCCAAGGCCGGTGACCGCGATGTCAGGCCACATGTTCGAACGCCTCGGCCGCCTCGCCCAGGGTGGAGGACGGACGGAGGTCCAGGGCCGACTCGGACAGGACGATCCCGTACTCCTCCTCCGCCGCCAGCACCAGCTCCATCAGCGACAGCGAGTCCAGGCCGAGGCTCTCGAACGTCATCGCCGCGGACAGTTCATCCGAGCCCACCTTCACGTCGAGGCGGCTGGTCAACAGGGCCACCAGTTCCTCGGACAGTTCCGGCGGCTGCGGGCCCCGCGCCGACGGCTCATCGATCTGGTCGATCTGGGTCATGCCTTCGTCTCCTGGTTCCTCGGGGTGCGTCGGGCGGCGGTGTTGCGCGCGTTCATCCGCACATAGAGGTCACGGGCGCGCGCCGCCTGGGCCTCCAGTTCCTCCACGTGCCGGCCGAGCCGGTCCTGCGCCTGTTTCCCGTCCGGCCCCAGGGAGGTCACCGCCAGCACGTCCAGGGCGCGCAGCAGGGGCTGCACCACCCGGTCGAGGTGGACATCGAGGTTGAAGATCCCGGCCGCCGCGACCCGGGCGGCCCGCGCCCCGAATCCCGGGATCGCCTCCCCGGGCATGCGGAAGGCGCAGAGCACGTCGGCCAAGGCTGTCAGTGCCTGGTCGGGGAACATCCGCGACGCGTCGGCGTACAGGTCCCGGTAGAACAGCATGTGGAGGTTCTCGTCGGCCGCGATCCTGGTCATCAGGTCTTCGCCCGTCCGGTCGCCGCACGCCGCGCCGACGTTGCGGTGGGCCTGACGGGTCGCCAGTTCTTGCACGGTGACGTACGCCAGGGCGTGCAGGACCGTCGGCAGATCGCTGCTGTACCCGGCGCCCACGTGCCGCATCCGCAGCTCCTCCAGGGTCACCGGGTCGACCGCCCTGCGGGCGTGGACGTAGGCCCGCATGACGTCCGCGTGCCGGCTCTCCTCGGCCGTCCACCGGTGGATCCAGGTGCCCCAGGCGCCGTCCCTGCCGAAGCGGGAGGCGACCTCGAAGTGGTAGCTGGGCAGGTTGTCCTCCGTCAGGAGGTTGATGATCAGCGCGTCCTGCACGGCCGTCGGCAGGGGCGACTGCGCCGGCTCCCACGCCGCGCCGTCCAAGGGCCCGTCGAAGTCCCGCGCCGCGCTCCAGGGCACGAACTGGTGCGGCAGCCAGTCACGGGCCGTGGCCAGATGCCGCTCCAGGAGCCGCTCCACCGATGGCTCCAACTGCTGCAACACGGCCACGTCCACGGCATGGGCCACGACTATGTCCTCCCTTTTGTCACTTTTCGCTACCTTTTCAGCACTGGACCTGATATTCCATCAGCGCGGATCGTCTCCACTCATTCGGGGCAGCGCCCTCCCGACGGCGGCTACGCCCGTACCCAGGGGCTGCTGCCGCCTGCCGCCGTGCTGCGTCGCGTGCTTGCGGACCCACTCCCACCTGCGTGGCCCTGCAACAGGAGGCTTCGCCTTCACCGGGGCGGGCGGGGGCCGCCGGCTCCACAGGGCGGCAGCGCATGCCAGGGCCACGGGCCGTCACCGCTGTTCCTGGTGGGAGGGCTCCGGCGGAACCGGCCTCGCTCCCTGCGGCCCAGTCGCCTACCCGGGCCCACGTGCGCCGCCGTGTGCCTCAACTTCCCTCCACACGCAACGGAGCCTCCCTCTGCGCATGCAGTGCGCCCCTGCGCCGAGGTTCGCACCGCGCCGGGCCCGGTGATAACGCTGGAGTCACGGAATCGGTGAACGAGGTGATGAAAGGATTCGGCATGGCATCTCAGGCAGTTCTGGAGACGGGCCGGCTGTCCGCCATCGTGAAGATCCTCGACCGGGCCGGCCGCCATCTGAGCGCGGCCGTGGACGACCACACCCTGGCGTGCGCGTGCCCCGACGGCGAGACGTCCGCCGTGCAGGCACTCCTCGACCTTTCGCGCAGCGCCTCGCACGACCTGGCATGCGCCGTCCAGCACGCGGGCAGCGGCGAACTGGGTCTTGCCCAGGCCCACTTGGAGGCGGCGCGGACCGCCCCCGACAAGCACGTCGTGCCGACGACAGGCATGCCCGTCCCGCTGCCCGTCGGCGTACGGACCGCACTCCAACTCCTGCGCGGTATCACCGGCTTCTTCAGCACGGAGACCGAGGACGCCCTCGTCCGCGCCCTGACCATCACGCCCGCGTCGGCCACGTGACGCCGCCGGGGCCCGCGTAGCCGGCGCCTTTGTCGACCTCTTCCTCGCCGCCACCCGCAGGGGGAGGAATTACAGCCCGGTGGCGGTGAGGCGGACGCGGTCCGCCGGGGCCGGGATCCACTTGCCTGGAGTGCACTCCAACGTCGTAGCGTCGAGACAGCCCAACCGAACACCCGACGCGTCGACGCATCGTCCCGTACGACCAACGAGAAGGGCGGCAAGTGGCAAACAGCCAATTCTCCACGCATGCGGAACTCTTCGATCTGAGTGGCAAGCGCGCGCTCGTCACCGGTGGCACCCGAGGCATCGGAATGATGATCGCGCGTGGCCTTCTCCAGGCGGGCGCCCGCGTGGTCATCAGCTCACGTGACGCGGAAGCCTGCGCTCAGGCGCAGGAACAGCTGTCCATGTTCGGTGAGGTGCGGGCCATCCCCGCCGACCTGTCCCGCCACGACGAGTGCCGGCGACTGTCCGACCTCGTCACCGCCGACTCGGAGCGTCTCGACATCCTCGTCAACAACGCGGGCACCATGTGGGACGAGCCGCTGGCGACGTTCCCGGACGCGGCCTGGGACACGGTCGTCGACCTCAACCTGAAGTCACCGTTCTGGCTGGTCCAGGCGCTGCTGCCCGCACTTCGCAAGGCAGGCACCGCCGACGATCCCGCGCGGATCATCAACATCGGCAGCATCGCCGCCCTCCACATCCCCCAGCGGCCCAACTACTCGTACTCCAGCAGCAAGGCCGCGCTGCATCAACTCACCAGAGTGCTCGCCAAGGAACTGGGACCGCAGCACGTGACCGTGAACGCCGTGGCGCCGGGACCGTTCCCCTCGTCGATGATGGCCGCGACCCTCGATGAGCTGGGCGAGGCGATCGCGGCGGCGGCCCCACTGCGCCGGATCGGCCGCGACGACGACATGGCGGGTGTCGCCGTGTTCCTCGCCGGCCGGGCAGGCGCATACCTGACAGGCGCCGTGATCCCCGTGGACGGCGGCATCGCCACAACCGCGTAGGCCGCAGGGTCTGTTCGCGGCAGTTGACCTTGCTCGTTGATGATCATGCCCGGTGGGCCGCGGGGACCCCGTCCGGGGCCGCCACCGTGTACGGGCTCGGACGCTCCGCCAGGCCGCGCAGACAGCCGGGCCGGGCAGAAGTTGGTGACGTCCCGAGGGGTCGGGGACTTCACCGACTCGAAGGTCGGCTACGCGATCGTGGAGGCCGAGACGCACGAAGACGCGGCGCGGCTCTTCAGTGACCACCCTCATATCGCTTTCGGCGTAGAAAGCGGGCCGCCAGTCGGCCCTCGCGAGGCCTTGGCGGCAGACGGTGGCCAACCCGGACGGAGGGCTGAGGGGTGCCGTACCGATCCCGCGTCACCGGAGGTGCCCCCGGACCGCACGGAATGCGTACGGGCGTTCCACCAGGACGGCATCCAGCCAGGTCCCCGGCCCCCAGGGCCCGACTCGCGGGGGACAGGTGCTAGCCATGCCGACCTCGAAGGCCGGGGCCTCGCCCCCTGAACTGCGGTGACACGCAAGGCCAGCGGCCGTGCTCGGGCAGTCGCCAGCAAGGTGTGCCGACGGCACCGCGTGAGCGCCCGGGGCTGTGATCGCCGCTCCGCCCCGTCCTGCGCCGGACTCCGGCACCGCATGTTGGCGAGCCCAGAGTCCGACAGAACCCTCCAGGGCGCGCGGGTGCGCCACTTCCAGGGCGATGGCACCGAGGCTCGGCGGTGGCGATCGGCCCATCGCCCCCCGGGCCGGATCGGCCGGCACCGGCCTCACCGAGCCGACCAGGCGGCGAATGGGCCGGGGCGGGCCTCCCGGTCATCACCGGCCAGTACCAGCCCGCCCTCGACCGACCCGTCACCCCCTCTCAGCCCCGCAACTGCCGTCGGCCATGCCCGCACACCATCCCGACGTACGACTGCTCGACGCGCAGCCTCATCGGATCCACCCCAGCCCCCGTACAGCACGACCCGAGCGACGGAGACACGGAGACACGGAGACACGGAGACAGACCCAGCCTCCACTGCCCTCCCAGCCACGTGCCCGAGACGCCCCCCTGTCTGATTTGCGGCGTAAAGATCACCCTTGAGTCAGTTGACTGCATATCAGCCAACTCAGGTAAAAGGTAGGCAAGCCCCGGGCCAAAAGTCCCTATATCGCCTTGATCGACTCGTGCTTATATGCAGCGCGTAAGTTGATCACGGCGGTCATCCGCCGCTCCGCGAGGAGCGGGCCGCGTGCCGTCGTGCCTGAATCCCTGGAGTAACCACGTGAAGCGCAGTTGGCGTGCCCAGACGGCGGGTATAGCGGTGCTGACCGCGGGCGCCGTCCTGACCGCGACCCCGCACGCCATCGCTCAGCCTTCGGCCGAGGGCAAGGAAACCTCGGCCGAGTTCGACCGGGCGCTGTCAGGTCTGGAGAAGGACCTGGGCAGCAGCCTGGAGACGTTCAAGTCCAACCCGATCCGGGAAGCGGAGACCGTCGAGGCCGCGCAGGTGGCGGCGGCGGTGCAGGACCGCAAGGTCGAGGTGTTGCAGATGCGCACCGAGACCGACACCGTCTACGCCAACCCCGACGGCACCCTCACCCGGGAAATGGCGTCCGGTCCGATCCGTATGATCCGAGACGGCAAGTGGGTGGACGTAGACGTCGACTTCAAGGCCGCCAAGGACGGCACGGTGGCGGCCAAGGCGCACCCACAGGAGCTGGAGCTGGCCGGCAAGGGGGGCGTGCTGCCGAAGTCCATCGAGGCCGTCGCCGAGGCCCCGGAGTCCAAGGCGCGCGACCTCGTCACCGTCGGCTCGGGCAAGGACCGGATGGCGGTGCGGTGGAAGGGCGGCCTGCCCGCCCCGAGCCTCAAGGGGAACGTCGCCACCTACAAGGACGCGGTCCCCGGCGGCGACTTGATCGTGGAGGCCACCCGCACCGGGTTCGAGCAGTTCCTGAAGCTGCGCGAGGCACCGAAGGACGGCGCGCCGATCGTCCTGCCCATGACGCTGCCCGACGGGATGACCGCCGAGCAGAACCCCGACGGGTCGGTGTCCTTCTCCGACGCCAAGGGCGAGAACCAGGTCCTGATGCCCGCACCGGTGATGTGGGACGCGACAGTGGACGACAAGTCGCTGGAGCACACCAACACCAAGCCGGTGGACCTGAAGGTCGCACAGGACGGCAACACGGTGGAGCTGACCCTCACCCCGGACGCCGAGTGGCTGAACGATCCCAAGACCCGGTACCCGGTGACGATCGACCCGGCCACCGACACCCTGGACGTCTTGTTCGACACCTTCGCGCAGGGCGGCGACACCACCGACCAGTCCGCGAACACCGACCTCAAGCTGGGCTGGCCCGGGGATCACTCGGGCTCCACGAAGCGCACGGCCCGCTCCTTCCTGACCTTCCGCACCTCCAACTTCGCCGACTCCCTGGTGTCCAAGGCGACGCTGAAGATGTGGAACTACCACTCGTGGTCGTGCGAGAAGCGCGGCTGGGAGGTGTGGGCCGCGGACCCGGCGGACAAGAACACCCGCTGGACCAAGCAGCCCGCCCTGAAGGAGAAGATCGCCACCTCCACCGAGACCAGGTCCGCCTCGTGCTCGAACGCGGGGTGGGTGAGCGCGGACATCACCAAGCTCGCGCAGACCTGGTCCTCGGCCAAGGCCGAGCAGGGCTCCATCGCGCTGAAGGCGGCCGACGAGTCCGACACGTACGCGTGGAAGCGGTTCTCCTCCTCCGAGGCCGCCGACCAGGACCAGGTGCCCACCCTCGAAGTCACCTACAACTACCGGCCCACCAACGGCTCCAACCTCCAGGCCGGTACGCCCTTCCTGTCCCAGGGCGGCATCTTCAAGGTGAACTCGACCACGCCGACCCTCCGCTTCTCCGCCGAGGACCACAACGGCGACGACCAGGTCACCGGAACCTTCGAGATCACCGACACCTCGACGGGCAAGGTCGTCGCGACGCTCAACGCCGCTCCGGTGCCCTCCAACAGCACCTCCACCCTGAAGGTCCCGGCCGGGAAGCTCGTCTCGGGCAGGACCTACAGCTTCCGCACCACCACCTACGACGGCACCCACTACGCCAACGGCTGGTCGGACCCCGTCCGCTTCACCGTCGACACCGCGTGGCAGCCCAGCACCGCCGAGAACGCCCTGGGCCTGGCGAACCTGTACTCCAACGCCGCGGACATCACGGCCGCCACCGCCTCCGACAGCAAGTACGCCTCGATCGCCGCGACCGAGGAGAACATCGTCTCCATCCCCTGGGACGGCAGGAACAACAGCATCGACATCAAGAACGCGCTGATGCCGAACACGCTGACCATCCCCCAGGGCGGCACCAAGGGCACCCAGGTGGGCGGCAACGTCGTCTACACGTCCTCCGGCCCCGTCGACACCGTCGTACAGCCGACCACCGACGGCGGCTCGCGCACGCTGAACATCATCAAGAACAGCTCCGCGCCGCACGACTACGAGACCGGTTTCGTCATTCCAGCGGGGATGAAGGCCGTCACGCACGACGACGGGTCCGTGTCCTTGTACTCCGAAGGGGACGACAACCCCGACAAGGCACCCCTGAAGGAGCCGGCCGGATTCTTCGACGCCCCGTGGGCCAAGGACGCGGGCGGCAAGGACGTACCCACCCGCTACAAGGTCGTCGGCAACAAGCTGATCCAGCACGTCGAGTTCGGCGCCGACAGCGCCTTCCCCATCGTCATCGACCCGTCCTGGTGGTCCACCACCAAGAAGATCTTCAAGTGCGCCACCTACGGCCTCGCGCCCTTCGTCCTCGGCTTCACCCCGGCCGGATCGACCAAGCGCGTCATCACCGCCGTCCGCCTGGCCAAGAAGATCGGGCTCAAGAAAACGGCGAAGCTCATCTACAACTACTCCAAGCGCCGCAAGATGGAGCCCTCGATGCGGAAGATGATCGGCGTCCTGACCGGCATCGAGACGGTCAAGCGGAACTGCAAGTTCTGATCACGAGGAACCACTGATCACCATGCTCACCAACGGCATCGCCACGGCAGTCCTGCTGGCAGAACTGGGCGTCATGATCCGCTATCGGCTCGTACGCGGCCGTCAGGAGCGCCCCGGCGACTGGCCCCACCTGACCGACGCCCGCTACGGCCACCTCGCCGTGGCCCTGGTGGCGGCCCTCACCGGATGGGTCGTCACCGGAGCGGACACGGACTGGGGCACCGTCGTCACCGTGCTGTTCCTCGGCGTGGTCATCCCCGCCCAGGCCGCCCTCGCGGCTTCCGTCCTGTGGCGGCCCGTCACCGGCTGGGTCGTGTGCGCGGCGGGAGGGATGGCCGCGGGCGTGGCCGGCCTGTAGACCAGTAGACCGCCTCCTGTAGATCGCCGTCCTGGGGGCGGTTCCCTCCCTCCGGCCGCCCGCCGGGCCCCTCTCCCAGGCCCCGACGGGCGGCCGCCGTCCTCTTGTCGGCGCCCTGGCTTCCGGACGCGTCTCAGCCCACGCGGCGCCCGCAGCCGATGGCGCGCCCGAGTATGAGGAGTACTCACTCCCGCACACGGTGACGTTCACCCGGCGATCTGACGGTGGGTGGCTGCTTTCGTCGGACACAGTGGATGCCGGCTCCGGTCTGCTTCCCAGCACCCAAGTGGCCGAACCCGACACGGCGGACGGCCGAGGCGCAGCTGCGGGCAAGGGCGAAGGCAGCAAGGAGAGTTCGCGGTCGTCGGCGTGATGGCAGTGCGGCTCCGCGTGGCGCGAGGACAGTCGGCGAAGCGGGGTGTGCTCAGGCCACGGCATGGCCGTCAGGGTCGGACGCGAAGGCCAGGATGTGCGGAACGGCCTCGCGCAGAGTGACGAAGTGGCGGTGCACGCCCTCCACCGCGACGGCGGCGTTCACCCCCCACACCGTCATCCCTGCGCGCAGCCCGGCGCGTACTCCGGAGGGAGCGTCCTCGATGACCAGGCAGTCCCTCGGCTCGGCTCCGAGCTGCTGGGCGGCCAGCAGATACGGCACGGGAGAAGGCTTGCCCTCCCTGACGGCGGCCGCGTCCACGATCACGCGCGGCACCGGCAAACCGGTCCGCAGGAAACGGCCGCGCACCCGGTGTTCGTAGTTCGAGGTCACCAGCGCCCAGGAGCCCGGTGACAGGCCGTGCAGCAACTCCGACGCACCCTCGAAGGCCGCATAGACACCGGAGCGTACGTCGTCGTCCTCCAGCTCGTGCAGCGCGGCAAGGCACTCGCGCGGATCCCGGTCCGCAGCGACCTCGGCGAACGTCTCCATCGGCCGCGTCCGCAGAGCCACTTGGTAGACCTCGTCGGCATCAAGGCCGTACCGCTCCGCCCAAGTCCCCCAGACCCGTCGCTGGTTACTCACCGCGTCCATCAACGTGCCGTCGACGTCGAACAGGACGTACTTCATGCGGCCCGGCCGCCCAGGTTCACTGGTCACCCGTCGATCATGCCAGGCGGCCGGTGGGCCAGTCCGGGCCAGCTCAGCGGAGCATTCGGCTACGGGGCCCGGGGTTACGGATCCAGGGGACCAGAGCATCTGCTCCGGTAGGACGGGGGCGGCGATGAACCAGACGACGGGCAGGCGGGGGCCCGAAGGGGTGCCGGGCAGGGAGAAGGCCTGCTTCAGCAGTCGCCCAGGGGGGTGGCTGCTGAAGCAGGTCGTGTGGGCGGTGGGGTGGGTCAGAACACGACTCCTGCCCAGAGCGGGTCGTGGTCGGAGTGGGGCGCGTGGGTGGCGTCGGACCAGTCGACGTGCATCGACGGTGGCACGAACAGGTAGTCGAGCTTTCCGGAGCCGTGGGTGGACTCACCCGAGCGGCACCAGATCCACGAAGGCGGCACCCCCCAGATCATGTAACCGGCCTTGATCTCGTTGCCGCACGGGCTGTTCACTTCCTTGAACTCGCCTCGTGCGCCGCGCTGGTAGCCGGGGTCGTAGAAGTTGTCGAGCGCCCCCGACAGCGGGTCGTCGTTGAGGTCCCCGCCGAGGAACCTGGTGTACCCGGCGTACGTGGTGGCCAGGATCTGGCGGGCCACGGACGCCTCGTGGCGGCGGGCGTTGAGGGACTTGTCGTCGTCGCCCACGGTCAGATGGGCGCTACAGGCGACGGCCTTGCGGCTCTCGGAGCGTACGCACAGCATCTCGCGCTGCTCGTAGCCCGCGGGGGACTGCAAGGGGTGCGGCACCGCGGTGTCCCTGTCGAAGCCGAAGTCCTTGCGGAACAGCACCGCGTTGCCGAAGTCGGAGTTGTGCGGAGGCCAGCACTTCACCGTGTTGCCGTCTCCGCCCACCACGGGGTGGAAGACTACGTCGTACGACGGGGCCAACTGGTCCACCAGGCGCTCGTTCCAGTCCCGGCAGGCCTCCTGGAGGGCGACGAACACCGGCTGGCGGTCCTGGACGCTGCGCACCAGGGCGTCAGGGGCCTCGTTGCCCTTGGGACCGTGTTCCTTGTGGCCACCGGCCATGTTGAACTGGCCGATGGTGTACTCGGCCTGGACGCGCGGTTCCGCCTCGCCGGCGGAGGCCTGGGGGCCCCAGACGATGCCGGTGCCGAGCAGGACGGCACTCAGGGCGAGCACGGCCTTCTTCCGTATCCGCATACCTTGTTCCTCCTCACGTGACTGCACTGAGACCGGACTCATGCGCTGGGTGACACGACCCCCTTGAGCATCCAGTGGTCGCTGAGCTGACCCAGGTCATAGCGCCACGATCCGACGTAGATCGGCCGCCCTTGCCGGAGATCCCAGCCGAAGTCGCTGAAGAAGACGTAGTCCAGCTTCGTGCCGGCCACGTTGCGGCAGCCCTTGAGGAACCACGGGCCGGTGGTGGTGCACTTCTCGTCCGAGTCCGCCTCGAAGTTCCCCTCGTACAGGGGGTCGAGTTCGTCGTCGCCGGGTTCGAGGTTGAGGTCGCCGCCGATGATGGTGCGATAGCCGCCGTTCTGCCAGTCACCGGCCTGCTGGTCGAAGTCGCGCGCGGACGCCGCACGCAATTGTTTGTCGCCGTCCGCGTTCTTGTTGGCGAAGTGGCTGGTGCAGGCGAGCAGTTTGTTGCCGCGGTCCTGGAGGCACGCGGCACCTTGGGTGTGCTTGCCGTTGGGCTCCTGCGTGCTCTGGAAGGTCATGTCCCAGCCGACGATGTCGCTGCCCGGCAGGCGTTTCATCGCGATGGCTACGCCCGCTTCCAGCGCGCCGCTCCTCGGACAGCGCACCGGGTTGTCCGTCCCGATGACCTTGGCCGTGCGATGTCGTACGACCCAGGAGCCGGACGTCTCGGAGTTGAGGGCGGTCTCCAGCGGACGCGAATGCAGGCTGTCGCAGCTCTCCTGCATCATCACGACGGCGATCGAATCGTCGTCCTTGACCCGGTCGACCAATTCGTTGATCTTCCGTTCCGGGCGGTCGCTGTTGCCGCAACTGGTCAGCGCGCCACAGATGTTCCAGGTCAGGACACCTACTTGCGGGGGCAGGGCGCTCGCCGCCCGGCCGGAGGCCCCGGGAGGCTGGGTGGGCGACTGCGCGGCAGCCCATGGGGCGGGGGCGAGCTGTATCGCCGCTGCGAGGAGCGTGCCCAGCACGGCTATGAGCCGGGTTCTTTTCACCATTCCTCCTTACGATCTGCGGTGTCTGCGGTGTCTGTGATGTCTACGGTTTCTGCGGTGCAGTGGTGCTTGGGCGCGGGCGGGCCCTGGGCCTGTGGCCGGACGGGGCTCGCGGTTGAACCCCCGCAGGGCCCGGCCGGGCCGACCGGCCCCGAGGCGCGCCCGATGCTGGTTTCCTACAGCGAGCAGAGTTGTCCGGCAGCTCGATCCGCGGCACGGGACAACTCAGGTCCGGCCGGGGGCCGGGCCTCGGGATGAGCTTGCGGACGGGCCACGGAGGGCTCGCCGGGCTGAGGCGGGCAGCCCGGAGCTGGTCACAGTGCCGTGGCCCGACCGACCGAGGACAGACGTTCACTCCCCCGGCATGGCGCTCAGCTCCGCGAGCAACGACGGGTTGACGATACGGACGATCGCCTCGATGTCCTCCCGGCGTGCGGCCGGCCACAGCTGGGCCCTCGCGGAACGGTACTTCGCAGCGAGGCGCTCCCGGTCGTCCGCCGATAGTCGGGCGGCCCGGTCCGGACGGGAGTTGTGCGCGTTGTCGGCGATCTTCACCAGGGTCGCCTGGGGGTCGGCGGCGATGCGTGCGATCTTCTCCTCGTACGGCATGCCGGGGGCGTTGGTCACCCTCTCCACGATCTCGACGACCCGGCCCGGGACCCCGGCCTCACGCAGCCCTTCGGCGGTCCAGTCGGTGTCCTCCAGGATGTCGTGGAGCAGGCCCGCCTTGACCAGCTCGTCCCCCAGCGGGGCGAGCCCGGCGGCCACCGCGCGGACGTGCTCGATGTAGGGCACGCCGACCTTGTCCACCTGCCCGGCGTGGGCCCGGGCGGCCAGGAGGTCCACCTCGCTGACGGACTTCATTCCTGCTTCCTCCTCCACTCCCACCTCCTCGGCGAGGTCGCAGGGCCGGGGCCGCCAGGTGAGCGACTGTGCCGTCACATCTTGCGGCTTCTGGTCCGGCAGGGCGACGGGCGGGTCTCCGTTGTGAGGCCGACGAGGGCCAAGGAGTGGTCGGGCGCGTGGGTGCGGGCCAGGAGCGTGGCCCTCGACCGCGTCGGCGGTGTCGGCCAGGGGGCGGAGGAAGGTGGATCGTTCCGGTGAATGCCGCGTTCGGTGCGGCGCTGCGCGTCCATATTCGCGGTGCGGCGTGGACACCGTGGTTCCCGCTGGCCGCAGGCGTGGTGCGGCGAGTACGGGCGCCCGCCGCCGGGGCCATGCCGACATGTTGATCGAGTAGGGAGTGCGTGGTGTGGTGAGTCGGGTGCCGGAGGGACCGAAGAGGGTCGTCCTGCGGAAGCGTCCGCAGGCAGCAGCGCGGCTGTACTGCTTCCCGCCCGCCGGCGCCGGAGCCGACTTCTTCCGGCGGTGGGCGGCGTACGCGCCCCAGTGGCTGGAGGTGTGCTCGGTGAGCATGCCGGGGCGTGGAGCACGGGCACGCGAGGCGTCGGTGACCGACCCCGTGGCCCTGGCGGCACAACTGTCCGACGTAGTCGACGATCCGTCGGACCGGCGGCCGTTTGCCCTGTTCGGGCACAGTGTGGGTTCGCTGACGGCGTTCGAGACGGCCCGTCGTCTCCGTCGGGACGGCGGGCGTCTGCCGGTCTGGGTGGGCCTGTCCGCACTCAGCGGGCCGCAGGACGACGCGTACGCCAGAAGCCTGACGTCGTTGTGGCGCTCGGGCCTCGACGGCCTCGCCATGGTGGTCGGGGACACGGTGTCCCGGCATCTGCTGGAGGACGCGCGGCTGCTGGCCGCGATGGGCACGCCCCTGTTCTCGGACGGCCTGCTGTTGCTGCAGCACCGCCTTCTGCCCGAACCTCCCCTCGACATCCCGCTGGCCCTCTACGGCGGAGCGCACGACCCGACGGTCGACGTGGAGCACCTGCGCAGGTGGAACGAGCTGTTCACCACACCCGCGGAACCACGCCTCTACGACGGCGGGCACAGATACCCGTGCGCGTGGGCCGAGGACCTGGTGGGCCAGGTGGCTGCCGACGTGGCCGCGGCCTGTGACCTCGTCCCGATCACGTGAGGGCCGGACGCCCGTCCCACGGGTCGGCTGTCCGCACGCGGTGGAGGGCTGTGAATCCGGCGCCACTCGGCCCCGTCACCTGTCTGCCCGCCACCGTGGCCGCCCCGGCCGCTGCCCGCCCCGGCCCGTCCGCCCGCATCACCGCCCCCCATCGTCCCCCGTCTCTCCGCTGGAGGTCCTTCCGCCATGTCGAACACACTGGACATGATCGCCACCACCCTTACCGAGACCTTTCCCATCGACGCGTCGCAGATCTCACCCGACACCTCCTTCCAGGACCTGGGGATGGACTCGCTGGCCCTGGTCGAGATGGCGCTGGTGGTGCAGGAGAAGACCGGTGTCTCGCTCCTGGAGGGTGAAATCCCCGAGACCATCGGCGAACTGGCGGACCGCCTGGACGCCGCCGGGACCGACGTCACCACAGCGGACACCGGCGCATGACCCGCGCCGCAGCCGTGACCGGACTGGGCGTCCTCAGCCCGGCCGGCATCGGCCTCGAACCCACGTGGCGGACCCTCCTCGCGGGCCGGCCCACCGCGGCCCGCGATCCGGAACTCGCCGGCCTGCCCGTCGACATCTCCTGCCGCGTCCCGGACTTCGACGCGCGGCAGCTGGTGGGCGGGGTGGCGTGGCGGTTGGACCGGTTCACCGTCCTGGGCATCTCGGCGGCCCGGCAGGCCCTGCTCGACGCGGGCCTCGACCCCGCGCAGTGGGACTCCGCCCGGGTCGGGGTCGTGATGGGGACCGGCTCCAACAGCATGCTCCGCTACCTGCCGGAGGTGGAAAAAATCAACAAGGGCGCCACGTTGGAGGTCTCCCCACTGGCCCTGCCGCGCAGCGTGCCCAACATGTCCGCCGCCGAGATCTCCCTCGACGTCGGCGCGAGGGGACCGAGCCTCACGGTCGCCACGGCCTGCGCCTCCGGCTCCACCGCCCTCGGCGTCGCTCTGGACCTGCTGCGCGCCGGAACCTGCGACATCGTCCTGGCAGGTGGTGCCGAATCCGTCCGCGGTGCCGTCCCAGCGGCCTGCTTCCACCGAATGGGCGCCCTCTCGCAACGCCTCGACGACCCGGCCGGTGCCTGCCGTCCCTTCGACTCCGCACGTGACGGGTTCGTCCTCTCCGAAGGCTCCGCCGTCCTCGTGCTCGAACGCCCCGAGCACGCCCGCGCCCGGGGAGCGCGTCCGCGCGCGTTGCTGGCCGGCCACGCCGCCGGCTGCGACTCCCACCACTACGTCGCTCCCGCCCCGGACGGCCGTGGTGCCGCGGGCGTGCTGTCCACCGCTCTCGCCGACGCGGGGCTGGAACCCGGCGACATCGGCCACGTCAACGCCCACGGGACCGGCACCCGGCTCAACGACGTCGCCGAGGCCCGTGCGCTGCGCACCGTCTTCGGCACGCCCCCGCCCGTGACCTCGCTGAAGGGGGCCATCGGCCACGCCATGGGCGCGGCCGGCGCGATCGAGGCCGCCGTCACCGTGATGACGCTCCAGCACGGCAGCATCCCTCCGACGGTCAATCACGAGGAGCCGGACCTCGACATCGACCTGGACGTGGTGGCCAAGACCGCCCGGCCCGCGCGGGTCGAAGCCGCGATCAGCGCCTCCTACGGCTTCGGAGGGCAGAACGCGGCCCTCGTCCTCACCCGCTGCTAGCCACGGCGTCTCCGTCCGGCTCGGGGCCCGGTGTACCGGTTCAGCCGGGCGGGTGCGCAGCAGGCGGTACGCGGGCGGTTTCCGCTGGGGGACACACTGACAGGAAGGATGGCGCGGTGACGGACGCCGACGCAGCGGACCGGGCCGGTGAGCACCAGCCGGGAAGCCTGGCCCTGGACCGGGCCATGCTGGAGTGGGCGCGGCAACGGCCCGGGGACGGCTACACCTTCGGCCTTGCGCTGCGTCTGAAGGACACGATTCCCCAGGACACGCTGGCCGCACATCTCGCGAGCCGGATCACCGACGCACCCTGGCTGACGCACCACCTGACGGGCCCCTGCCGCCGCGAGACCTACCAGGCGCTGCCCGGCTGGTCGCCCGCGGCACACCTGCGCACGCTCGACGTGGCACACCCCGGCGCCGCGGCGGCCGCGCTGCTCGCGCCCGAGCTGCCCGACGACCGGCCACGCTGGGCGCTGCTGACCTGCCCCGCCCCGCGGGACGGCGGCCAGCTGCTCGCCTATGTCGTCCATCACGCCGTGCAGGACGGGATCGCAGCCACCCGCACGGTCGAGCGTCTGTTCCGCACGGGGCAGGGAGTGCCCGACGGGGCTCACCCGCCTTTCCCCTACCTCACGGCTTTCCCTCACCTCACGGCTTTCCCTCGCCTCACGGCCGGCACGGCACTCCACGTCCAGGCGCACGGCACACGCGCCTTGGTCACCGCCTCCGCGCCCCTGCCACTCCTGCGCGGCGTCGCCCGGGCTTGCCGGAGCACGGTGCACGAGGTGTACCTGGCCGGCCTGGCGGGCGCCCTGCGGCAGTGGCTGCCGAAGGCCGACCGGCGGCAGGACGTCCCGGTCCGGGTGCCCTTCAGCATCCGCCGGCCCGACGACGCCGCCGGAGTCGGCAATCACGTCGCCAACGCCCGGATCCTCCTCCCGGTCACCGAACCCGACTGCAAGCGCCGGCTGGCCGAGGTCACCGCGCGCATGCGGCCGATCCGGTCACCGGAGTACCGGGCCCGCAAGCGCCACGCCCTGGACAGTGTTCCGCCCTCTCTCATCCTGGACCGCATGTCCCGGCCCATCCCGCCCAGCGACTCCCTGCTGTGCGCCACCTCCCTGCGCGTACGCAGCGATCTGGCGGTGGCCGGCCGCACGGTCACCGCTGCCGCCGCGCTCCCGCCCCTCGGGCACGGCCACCTGCTGACCGCCATGCTGTGCACCTACGGCGCCGAGGCAACGGTGTCCTTCACCACCGACGCCACCCCGCACACCCTCCCGGACCTGCGCGACTTGTGGGAACGATCCATCGACGAACTCGCCACCGCCGTCTGAGGCCGGCCTTGGGATCTCACCCCCTGAGACGCCCGAAACCCAGCAGCCCCCGGCCCCATCCGTCAAGGGCCCCCACCCCACTTCGTGCCATGTCGACTGGAACTCTGCGCCCGCGCCGCCGCAACCGCCGCCCAGACCTCCCCAGTTGGCCTTGGTGGCGATCCGGAACGTCGGCATCACGATCGTGCCCCGAGCAGTAAGGGCAGTCGGAATCCCGCCACCTCGCGCTCGACGGGGCCCGAGATCGACATCGGCGGTTCCGGGGCGCCCCGGGCGTGTTATTCGGTCAAAGATTCTACTTGTGTCTACGGCACCAAGGGTTGGGAACGCGTATCTCCGTACGGCACAGCACAAGGGGCTACCGCTTCCCCACATGTTTCCGTAATCGCCGGAATCCCTGTTTCTTCCACCCGTATGGGGAGACGTCATCCGTGCTGCCAAAAACAAGGAGTAACGCCATGTCCTTAGCGGACGGCCGGCCCGAGGAAGTGCCAGCCATCGAACTGCTCGACTGCACGCTGCGCGACGGTTCGTACGCTGTCGACTTCCAGCTCGACGAGGAGTTCGTGACGCAGCTGCTCACCCGCCTCGACACCATTCCGGTGGCCAAGGTGGAGGTGGGCCACGGAATCGGCCTCGAGGCCGAGCGCAGCGGCATCAAAGCGTGCAACATCGGTCACTACCGCTGGGCCGAGATCGCCCGCTCCGCCCTCACCCGCAAGCCCTGGGGCATGTTCGCCCAGCCGGAGTTCACCCGCCTGGACACCATCGCGGAGATGAGCGACCGGGGGATGTCCTTCGTCCGGGTCGGCATGGAGCCCGAGCGGGTCCCCGAGCACCTCGACTACCTGCGGCGCGCCACCGAACTGTGCGGCCAGGTGTACCTCAACCTCATGAAGTCCAGCGCGACCCCGGTCCGCGAGCTGGTCGACCTGCTCGACGGGGTGAGCCCCGACATCGCGGGCGTGTACGTCGTCGACTCCTATGGGGCGATGCTCCCCGCCGACGTCCAGACGTACGTGAGCGCGGTACGTGAATACGTCCCGGTCGTCGGCTTCCACGGGCACGACAACCTCGGCATGGCCAACATCAACAGCATCACCGCCCTGCAAGCGGGGGCCACCATCGTCGACGCCACCCTCGACGGGATCGGCCGCGGCTCCGGCAACGCCGCCATCGAGTCGCTCGCCGGTGTCATCAAGATCCTCGAAACCGACCTCTTCGACTACCAGGAACTCGCCCGGCTCGCCGAGTACTGCCGGGAGAACATGCGGCCCATCGCGGAGGACCGCACCATGCAGGTCCTCGGCGCGGTGATCGGCATCCACTCGGGGTACTTCCCGCTGGTGGAGAAGCTCGCCGAGGAGCACGACACCGATCCGGCGCAGCTCATGGAGACGGCCGTGCAGATCGCCGACCACAGTCCGCGCAAGGACGACTTCCGCGCCGCCGCGAGCCGGATCAGCGCCTGAAGCTGGTGTTCCGTCCGGGTCCCGCCGAAGCGGGCGCCCGCCTCCGGCACCACCGTCCGTGGCCCCGCCTCCGGCACCACCGTCCGTGGCCCCGCCACCGGCTACCGGCTACCGGCCACCGGCCACCGGATGTTGTTCCGCCCGGATCCCGCCGAAGCCGGAGACTCCGGCACACCGTCCGCGGCCCCCTCATCGGCCGACCGCCCGCCGCCCGTGCCCTCGTCACCGGCCACCGGCCCCCTCACGCCCGCCCGCCCCGGGCGGAGACACGCCCCCGCCCGGGGCACCCCGGACCGGCCGGAAAGACCAACCGACCGGCGGACCTCAGCCCACCCACCCACGGAGATCACCATGAGAATCTGCAGGACCGGCACGCCCGCCACCGGATACGGCATCGCCGTCCACCACCACGACCAGTGGTTCGACCTGCCGGACGTGCCCGGGTACGCCGGCACGAGCCGGATCAGCGACCTCCTCGGTGAGGCCGCGTCACGGGAACTGGCCGGTGCCCTGGAGCGGCACGCACCCACCCTCACCCCCGTCCGGACCGACCCGGACCTCGCGCCCACGGTCGTGGATCCGGGGGCCGACATCTGGGGCGCCGGGCTCAACTACCGGCGCCATTCGCAGGACCTGGAGTCCGAACAGCCCCGCTCAGGGCCCGGCTCCTATCTGCGCCCCGCCAACTGCCTCATCGGCAACGGCGACCACATCGAGCTGCCCTCGCAGTCCGAGCGGGTCACCGCGGAGGCCGAGCTGGGCCTGGTCATCAAGACCACCTGCAAGAACGTCGAGCGTGCCGACTGGCGTTCCGTTGTGGGGGGCGTCACCGCCGTCCTCGACATGACGGCCGAGGACGTGATCCGCGAGAACCCCCGCCACATCCCGTGGGCCAAGGGGTTCGACACCTTTTGCAGCGTCGGCCCGGTCCTGGTCACCCTGGACGAGTTCAGTGACGAGGACCTCACCTCCCTGCGCATCGCCACCGTCCGCAACAGGGAGACGATCGCGGCGGCCACCCCCGCCGACATGAAGTTCGGCATCGACCGCCTCGTGGAGTACTTCAGCGCCGGACGCACCCTCGAAGCCGGCACCGTCATCTGCACCGGCACTCCCGGAGCGGCGGTCATCCACGCCGGTGACACGGTGGAGGCGGTCGTCCAGGACGTCGGCACGCTGACCCACCCCGTCCGCCAGCAAGCGGCGGGCCGCCACGAGAAGCGGCACCCCGCATCCCACAGCGAAGGAGGGTGACGTGCGAACAGAGACAGAAGAGGAGTCCGTGCTCGACGGCCTGGACCACGCCGTCCGGGACGTCCCGGACAACGAGGCACTGCGCACCGCGCGGTCCGCCATGACCTACCGGGAATTCGGTGATCGTACCGACGCATTCGCCGAGCGACTGCGGGAGTTGACTCCTCCCGGCGCGTGGGTGGCCCTGCTCGGCACCCGAGGCGCGGCGGCGGTCGTCGCCATGATCGGTGCCCTGAAGGCGCGGCGCCCGTTCGTCGTCGTCGACCAGCGGGACAGCGACACGACCAACACCGCCAAGACCGGCCTGCTGGGCGTCCAGCTGCTGGCCCGCGGCACGAGCGACGACGGCGATGTGGAACTCACCGAGCTGCCCGACGCCTGGCGCGCCCCCGACGGCCCCGCGCCCTCGGCCCACCCGCGCCCCGCCGCAGGACCACTGCCCTTCGCCGACGGCGAGATCGGCTACGCGATCCACACCTCGGGGTCCACCGGCACCCCCAAGTGCGTCCTCGTCCGGGCCGCCCCGCTCGCCCCCGTCGTCCGCGATCACGTCACCCGCCTGTCCGTCGGGCCCGGCAGCCGCACCCTGCAATTCGCGCGGCTCACCTTCGACGGCTGCCTCACCGAGATCCTGTGGACGCTCACCGCCGGAGGCTGCCTCGTCGTCGTGGACGAGGACCGTCTCGCGCCGGGCCCCGTCCTGCAAGACACCCTCGAACGGTTCGGCATCACCCACCTCAAGACGACACCGTTCGCCCTGACGGTCACCGAACCCACCGACGGGATGCGCCTGGAACACGTCGTCAACGGAGGCGGCCCGTGCCGCCCGGCCACGGTCCGTACCTGGTCGAAGGCGGCGAGCTTCCACAACGCCTACGGCCTCACCGAGACCACGGTGTGCAACCTGCTCAGCGACGCCCTCGACCCGGACGACTGCCGCGACGCGGTCCCCCTGGGCGAGCCGGTGGGCGCGTGCGCGTACGTCCTGCGCGACGTGGAGACCGGCGCCACCGGAGCCGGCGTCCGCCGCGGCGAACTCGTCGTCACCGGCGCCTCCGTGGCGGCCGGATACCTCACCGAGCACGGCCTCGACCCCCTCCAGGGCCCCGAGGACACGGGCGGCTACGCCACCGGCGACGTCGTGGAACTGCGCGACGGGCGGCTCTACTACGTGGAACGCCTGGACCGCCAGGTGAAGGTACGCGGCTACCGGCTCGACCCCGGCGAGATCGAGACCGCGGTCTGCCGGCACCAGGACGTACGGGAGGCGGTCGTCGTGGCCGAGGCCCACGCCGACGACACCCACGCCGACGACACCCGCACCGACGACACCCACGGCAACGACACCCTGGCGACCACCGACACCCTGGTCTGCTACTACCAGGGCACGGCCCACCCGCGCGCCCTCCGCCACCACCTGGACGGCGTCCTGGACCCGTACAAGATCCCCTCCGTCCTCGAACGCGTCGACGTGTTCCCCAGCACCCCGAACGGGAAGATCGACCGGGACGCCCTGCGCACCCGGCGGCACGCGGGCATCCCCGCGGACGCCCCCGACGGGCCGGACCAGCAGGTGCTGCGCCTGGTCCGGAAGCTCACCGGGGTCCAGGACGCACGGCTCGACGACAACTTCTTCGAGCTGGGCGGCGACTCCGCCTCGGCCGTCGTCCTGGTCACCGACATGAAGAAGCTCGGCTGGACCGACGCCGGCGTCCGCGACGTACTGCGCGCGGAGAACCTGCGGACCCTCGCCGACCAGCTGCGGGAGAGGAGCGTGTGACGGATGTGCGGCCTGTGCGGGACCTACGCCCCGGACAAGACCCTGGACCGGGCCGTCGCCGCCGCGATGCACGCCCGGCTCGTCCACCGCGGACCGGACGAGACCTACTCCCTGAACACGCCCACCCTCTCCGCGAAGCTCGGCCGGCTCGGGATGACCGCCCTGAAGGACGGCTGGCAGCCGGCCGAGGACCCCGGCGGCCGGTACACGGCCCTGACCAACGGCGAGATCTACAACGCCGCCGAGCTGCGCGCCCAGCTCGGCGGCAGCACGCCCGACAACCGCGTCGACGTCGCCGTCCTGCCCGAGCTTTTCGCCCGCTACGGGCCCGCGGGCCTGACCCGGATCGACGGGCAGTTCGCCACCGTCATCCACGACCGGGCCGACGACAGCCTCTACCTGGGCCGCGACCGCTTCGGTATCTGCCCCCTCTTCTACGCCGTGCTCGGCAGCCACGTGCACTTCTGCTCCGAGCTGAAGTCGCTGGTGCGCAGCGTGCCACGGGACTGGCGGCTCGACCTCGGCGCCGTCGACCAGTACCTGGCGCTCGGCAACATCGTCGCGCCCAGGACCCTGGTCGAGGACGTGCGCGCCGTACCTCCGGGCTGCGTGGTCCGCTTCGGCGACGGGCCCCCCGAGACCGTGCGGTACTGGCGGTACGGGGACTTCCAGGACACGGACCGCCCCGTCACCGGGGAGGAGATCCGCGAGGCCGTGGGGCGGTCGGTCACCGACCGGCTGCGCGCGGACGTCGAGATCGGCGCCTATCTCAGCGGCGGCTTCGACTCCAGCACGCTCGTCCTCGAAGCGGCCCGGGCCCGGGAGAAGCCCACCCGGACCTTCTCCGTGCTCTTCGACGACGTCACCCTCGACGAAGGGCGGTTCCAGCGCGAGATCGCCGACGCCGTGGGCAGCGAGCACCACCAGATCCGCTGTGCCCCGGCCCACGTCGCCGCCGAGTTCGAGGACATGGTGCGCCACTGCTGCTATCCCCAGCGCGAGACGTACAACGTGGCGGCCCTGATGCTCGCCCGCCAGGTCCGGCTCACCGGCCTCAAGGGCGTGATCTCCGGCGAAGGCGCCGACGAGCTGTTCTTCGGCTACGACTCCTACGCCTTCGACGGCGCCCGGCGCACACCGCCCGAGCCACACCCCGAGAACGAACAGGCCTGGGGCAGGGCCGACTTCACCTGGGAGACCGACCGCACCAGAACGGCACGCCGACGGGACCTGTGCCTCGCCCCGCGGGCACTCGACGCCCTGCCCGGCAAGGAGTACTGGCGCGACCGGCTGATCCCCTTCGACGACGGGGAGACCGCCGCCCTGTCCCCGATGCGGCTGCGGTCGATCGCCGACGTGTACGTGCAGCTCAGCGGGCACCTGCTCGGCGACCACGGCGACATGATGCTCATGGCGAACTCCGTGGAAGGCCGCTACCCCTTCCTGGGCAACCCCGTCGTCTCCCTGGCGCTCGGCATCCCCGACGAGCGGAAGATGGCCGACTTCGAGGGCAAGGCCTGCCTGAAGGAGGCCTACGCCGGCATCGTGCCCGAACGGATCCTGCACCGCGCCAAACAGGGCTTCACGGCGTACGGACTCGCCGACACCGCCGTCGAGGCGACCCTGGCGCGCTGGCGGGACCTCGTCGCCGCCAGTGGCGTCTTCCGCCCCGACGCACTGGACATGCTCGGCGCCGACGCCACACCCGACAAGTGGGACGTCCGGCTGAGCCTCATCAGCATCAGCGCGATCATCGACGAGTTGGGACTGCGCTCATGACGGACACCTGGCACGAGCTGCTCCACGGCCCGCGGTGGTCCTCACCGGCCACCGTGTGGGTCGAGGACGGCACCGAGTACAGCTGGGCGGACGTCGACCGGCTCGCCGCGGCGGTGGAGGCCGCCGTACGCGCCCACGGCCCGGCCCGTGTGGTCGTCGTCCGCTCCCCACACAAACTCGGCTGCTTCGCCGGGCAGTTGGGCGCCTGGCGGGCCGGATCCGTGGCCGTCGCCGACGACCACACCCTCGGCGAGGCGGAGTTCGACCGCATACGGCCGGACCTCACCCTCACCGTGACGCCCGGCCCGCACCCGGCGGTCGAACCCGCCGAAGGCGCGGCACGCCGCCCGCGCCCGGAGCCGCTCCCCGAGGAGGCCGTGGCGGTCAACTACACCTCCGGCAGCACCGGAAGCCGCAAGGCCGTCGCCGTCAGCCGCGGCAACCTGCTGGCGCTCTTCGCCTGCCGGGACCTGGACACACCCGGGCCCGGCCCGCTCACCGCGGGCAGCTTCGCCACCCCCACCTACGACGGCTGGTGGTTCGACACCTGGCACACCGTGGCGGCGGGCGGCAGAGTGGTGTGCCTGCCCCACGTCAACGACGACGTCTTCGCCTGGCCCGGCCTCGCCCGGACGTACGGCATCGGCCGCCTGCTGCTGCCCGCCGCGGTCCTGGCCACGGTCGTCGAGGTGCTTCCCGAGGCCGTCGCGGACATCCCCTGGCTGTTCAGCGGCGGCGAGCAGTTCCGCGCGTCGACGTACCGGCAGGCCCGGCAGACGGGCCTGCGCGCCACCTTCGTCAACCTCTACGGGCCCACCGAGGCCACCTTCGCCACCCACCACCACCGGCTGCCCGATGACCTCACCGCCCCGGCCATACCCATCGGCCGGCCGCTGGAGGGGTGCCGGCAGTTCCTGCGCCCGGCGGACGAGGGCCCGCCCGACGTCCGCGAGCTGGTCGTCGACGGCCCGTTCGTCTGCCTGGGCTACCTCGACGACGGCGCCCTCACGCACCGCTTCCTCGACGAGGCGGGCCGGCCCTCGTACCGCACCGGAGACCTGGTGCGCGCCGACGACCACGGTGACCTCGTCTTCACCGGACGCCTTGACGGCGAGGTCAAGGTGAACGGCATGCGGGTCGACACCGCCGCCCTGGAGCAGCGGGTCACCGCCCTGCCCCGGGTGCGGGACTGCCGCGTCGTCCAGCACGAACGGCACACCGTGGCCTTCGTGCGGACCGACCCTGCCACCGTCGGGGACCCCGCCACCCGCACCCGGGTGGAGACCGTCGTCCAGGGCTTCTCGTCCGCGATCGGGATCAGCCTGGTGGACCGCTACCCGGTCCGGGCGGGCGGCAAGGTCGACGTCCCCACCCTCATGGACCACTACCGGACGACAGACAAGGCCGAGGAGACATGACCGAGATCTCGCCAGCTGCCATCACCGACTGCGTGCGTATGGTACTCAACCGCGACCTCGCCAACGACACGGACATCTTCACCGCCGGGGTCGACTCCCTGGCCGTGCTGCGGTGCCGCGCCCTGCTGAAGGAACGGACCGGGATCAAGGTCCCCGGGCACGTCTTCTTCGAAGGCCGCACCCCGACACGCATAGCCGACCTGATCGGAGGCCCCCATGCTGGTCGTTGAGGACAGCCCGCTGTACTCGCCGGAGTTCTTCGCCGACGACGACCCGTGGACCTACCTGGCAGGGCTGCGCGCCGAGAACCCCGTCTCCGTGCACCGCCGCGCCGACGGCTACCAGTTCTACGCGCTGACCCGGTACGCCGACGTCTACGCGGCCTACGTCGACCACCAGCGGCTCAGCTCCTCGTACGGGACGATGGTCGACGGCTCCTACCTGCCGCAGAAGGACTCGGCCTCCGGCCGCATGCTCATCGTCAGCGACCAGCCCGCGCACACCGCCATCCGCAAGCCGGTCAAGACGAGCGGGTTCAGCCGCGAGATGCTCGCCAGGGTCGGCCGCACGGTGCGCCGCAACCTTCGCGACTCCCTCGGCAAGCTGTCGGTGGGCGACCGGCTCGACTTCAGCAGCGTCGTGGCACCGGAGCTGCCCAAGGGCGTCCTGGAGGTGCTCTTCGGCATCGGCCCCGGCGACGCCCACCAACTCCTGGAAGCCACCCGCACGATGATCGGCTACCGCGACGAGGTGTACGCGGGCAGCTCCCCGCTGGACGCGCTCGTCGACGCCCAGCTGGACGTCCTGGAGTTCATCGACGAGCTGATCGGGCACCGGCTCGGCTCCGGGGAGGCCGACGACATGATCGGCTTCCTGGCCCGGTGCGTGGCCGAGGGCACGATGCCCCGTGACGTCGCCGTGCTCAACGGCCTGAACGTCGCCGTCGGCGGGAACGAAACCACCCCGCACACCGCCAGCCTGACCGTGCACACCATCGACGGGGAGCGCGAGCAGTGGCGCAAGGTGGCCGACGGCGATGTCGGCTGCGACGTGGCCACCCAGGAGTTTTTGCGCTGGACCTCGACCAACAGCTACGTACAGCGCCTGGCGGTGGAGGACTTCCAGGTCGGCGAGGACGTCATCCCCTCCGGCAGCTTCGTCACCCTGTGGAACATGGCCGCCAACCGCGACCCCGCCGTCTTCGAACGCCCTGACGAATTCCTGATCGACCGCGAGGACAACAAGCAACTCGCCTTCGGAGCCGGTGTCCACCGCTGCGTCGGCGCCCCCGCGGCCACCTTGGAGATCCAGACCTTCGTCGAGGAACTGGCCGCCTGGGACAAGGCGTTCGCGGTGACCGCCCCGCCCCGCCGACTGCGCTCGAACTTCATGCTCGGCCTCACCGAGCTGCACGTCGAGGTCGTCGACGCCAAGGAATTCGGCACATGAGCGAGGCCACCGCCGGTCAGGACCTGTGCGTCTGCTTCCCGGCCGCCGGGGGCGGCGGCACCACCCTCACCCTGGTGAGGGATGCCGCCGCCCGCCACGGCCTGACCGCCCTGGCCCTGCCGAACGCCGACTCCGTGACCGACCTCGACTCGGGCCGCTGGCAGGAACGCACCCTCGCGGAGATCCAGCGGGCCGCGGACCGCTGCGACGCCCGCCGGATCGTCCTCGCCGGACACTCCATGGGCGGACTGTCCGCCGTCCGCCTGCACCCGGCCCTCGACATGAGGGGTGCCCGGCCGACCGGGGTACTTGTCATCAGCACCCCCTGCCCCGACTCCTCAGGACGCATACCGACGATGTCTCAGCTCTCCGACCCCGAGATCGCCCAGCTACTCGCCCACGACGGCTTCCCCCAGGAGTTACTCGACGACAAGGACATGCTCGCGGAGATCGCCCACGGCCTGCGCGCCGACGCCACGGTGGCCGACCGCCTCGCCGAACGGCTCGGCCCCGCGGACCACCTCACCGACCTGCACGTGCTCTGCGGACGCGACGACCGGTTCATCCCGCCCGACCGCTGCGCCGCCTGGGCCCACCGGGTCACGGGCACCTTCCACCTGACGGTCGTCCCCGGCGGCCACAGCCTGGACGCGACCCGGGCCGACGCCACCGGCCGCGCCATCGCCGCGGCCCTGCCCGGGGAGGCGACGGCGTGAGCGGACTCCAGAAGTCACTGGGCGGCACCGTCGGCACCTTCCTCGCCCTGTCCACCATCCTCGGCAGCGGCATGATGATCCTGCCCGGCACGAGCTACCAGGAACTGGGCCGCTCCGCCTGGCTGCCCTGGGCCGTCGCCGCCGTGTCGGTCATCCCGCTGCTGTACTGCTACGCCTGGCTGGGCCGCCGCCATCCCTCGGCCTCCGGAGTCGCCCACTACTCCGAAGTCGCCTTCGGCCGCCCCGTCGGACGCTCTTCCGGCCTCCTCGCCACCCTCGCGCTGGTCGCCGGCATCCCGGCCACCGCCATCACCGGCGGCCGCTACGTCGCCCAGTTCTCCGACGTGCCGAGCCTGGCCTGGATCTTCCCCCTCGCCGTCCTCGCCGTCGCCACCCTCATCGGGTGCCTCGGCGCGAACGTCTCGGGAAAGGTCCAGGTCGCCCTGGTGCTCGGCCTGTTCGTCCTGGTCACCTGTACCGCGCTGCTCGCCCTCGGCAAGCACGGCGTCCACGCGCCGAGCACCGCGATGCCGCCCCTCGGCGAACTGGGCGGCGTCCTCACCGCCGTCTACGTCGCCTTCACCGGCTGGGAGACCGTGGCGTTCACCTTCGAGGAACACAAGCGCCCCGACGCCATCCCGCGCATCTTCGCCGCCTCCTACCTCATCGTGGTGGCCCTGTACGGGCTGGTCCTCCTCGGCCTGTTCAGCGCGGTCTCCCCCGGCGACGAGGCCCTGGACGACGCCCCGCTGCTGCGCCTCGCGGAACGCTCCCTCGGCGAACTCGGCCGGCCGGTGACGCTGGCCCTGGTCACCGCTGCCATCGTCGCGAACGTCTGCGCCTCCGTGCTCGCCCTGTCCCGCCTCGTGTTCGGCATGGCACGCAGCGGCTACCTGCCCCACCCGCTGGCCCGCGTACGCCACCGGGACAGCAACCCGGTGACGTCCGTGCTGGTGGTCGGCGCCGTCCTGACCGTGATCGCGCTGCTCGGCGCGACCGGCGTCATGTCGTTCGAGCTGCTCTTCGTCCTGTCCGGCGGCATCTACTTCGTCCTGTACGGCCTGGGCGCCGCCTCCTACGCGAAGCTGGCGGGCCCCGGCGGCACCCCCAAGGTGGTCACCGCGCTGTGCGCCGTCACGGTGGTCGCCGTGACCGTGCTCGCGGGGCCGCCCATGTGGGCGTGCTGGGCGCTGTTCGCCGCCGTCTGGCTGGTGACCGCGGCACTCGCCCGCCGCCCGCCGGCGAAGCAACCCGAGTACGAGGGGGCGGACCGGTGAGCGCCACACCGAAGACAGGTGACGACGGGCACGGGCCCACCCAGCACCCCGAGTCGTGCACCACCGTGTTCTTCCCGGGCGCCGGCTCCTTCGGGTCCGAGTTCCGTCCGCTCACCCGGGCGCTGGGCGGCACGTCCTGGCCGGTGCGCTATCCGGGTCGGCCCGGCCGGGACTTCGGGACCCCGGCCGCCTCCTTCGACGCGGTGGTGCGGGCCTGCGCCGAGCAGATCACCCGCCGGTCCGCCGTACGCCCGCTGCTGTTCGGGCACAGCTACGGTGCGTACGTCGCCTACGCCACCGCCGCCCACTTGGCCGAAGCCGGTGTCGAGGTCGCCGCCCTGGTGGCGGTGGGCGCCGCGGGGCCCGGCCGACTGCGGGTGCCGGAGCAGGCCACCGCCGGCCCGGCGGAGGCGGCGGCCTACCTCGACCGGACCGACCCCGGGGTCCTGGCCGACGCCCCCTCCGACGAATGGCGCGCCGTCGTCGCCGAGACGACGGCCCAGGACCTGCGCCTGTTACGTCAGTTCACCCCTGCGCGGGCCTCCGGCCTGCACTGCCCGGTCCTGGCGGCACGCGGCACCGAGGACCCGCTGACCACCGACGACACGATCGCCGCGTGGCAGCACGCCACCACCGGCCCCTTCACCCGGCGCACCTTCCCCGGCGGCCACTCCGACCTGCTGCGCTCCCCCGAGTGCGTCTCCTGGCTCCAGCGGATCCAGGAGACGGCGGGCACCTGACGCCGTGGCGTCTATGAGTCCCTCTCAAGGGGCCTCGATCTTCACCTCCACGACGGAGAGCCACTTGCCGTCCTGCTGGATGGTGACGCGCAGACGGCTGCCGTCGCCGGTGGCGGTGCCCGACCACTGGGGCCGCTCGCCGCCGCGGTAGGTAAGGCCGCAGGCCGTCAGCTCCTGTTCGTAGGCCCAGCGTTCCTGCCTGGCCGTGTCCCGGTTCGCGTAGGAGACGACGCGGTGGCTCGCGGAAGCCTGGCCGTCGGCGGCCTCGGAGTAGTACTCGGTGGAGTACTGGATGTGCTCGGGGGTCCCGCGCGGGCCGAAGGAGTCGGGGCACGTGCGGCGGTCCGCGATCCGCGGCAGGGGTGAGTCCCGCGTGTCCTCCTCGCCCACCTCCCCCACCGTCTGCCAGTGCCAGCGGCCGTTGCCGGGGACCTCGTCCGCGGCCAGGATCCGCGGCATGCCCTCGACGACGATCAGAGGGTTCGGGCTCTGCGCCGGACGTGCGTCCCAGTCCCCGCCCGGCAGGCCCGCCCACACCAGCGCCCCGCCGGTGGCGACCACCGCCGCGCCCGCCACCACGCCCGCCGCCCGGCGCCGGGTCCGCCGCCGCCCGCCCAGCGCACGCACCCGTGCCGCGCTCGGCAGCCGTACCACCACGTCGTCGAGGAGTTCCTCCACCTTCACGTCAGCCACGGCTCGCTACCCCCTCGGTGATGGGCGCGGGGCTGCCCGCGCCGGTGTCCTCGCCCTCGCCCAGGCGGGCGCCGAGCACCTTGCGTGCCCGGCTCAGGCGGGTGCGCACCGCCCCGCTCGACGCGCCGGTCTCCCGGGCGACCTGCTCCACCGGCAGGTCGAGGAGATGGTGCAGGACCACCACCTGCCGCTGCCGGAACGGCAGTTCACGCAGCGCCGCCACCAGCGCCACCCGGTCCGCCGACAGCTCCGGCAGGTCCGCCTGCGGGCCGTGCCGGAACTGGGCACGCACCCGGTTCCGCGTCCGCCGCCAGGTGCTGATCGCAAGGCGCGCCGCCACGGTCCGCACCCAGGGCAGCGGATCCTCCCCCTCCCTGGTGAGCCGCCCCCAGCGCTGCCACGCCCGTACGTACGCCTCCTGGACGGCGTCCTCCGCCTCCGCCAGGTCCCCGGTCATCGCGTAGACGGCGGCCACCACGCGCTTGGCCGTTGCGGCGTAGAACGCGTCGAACTCCTCAGCCCCCCGCACGCCGCCCCGTCCCTCTCCACGCTCTCCCATCGCCCCCCGATCCCTCGCCCGGTCATTGTTCCTCTGCCTGGTACACGCCCGGGGAGGCGGCGATGTTACGTCTCTGTTCGAAGTACGGAAGGGAGCCGATGCCTGCGAAGCGGGCCGGCCGGGGCGGTGGTCAGGCGCTCTGACGCGGGCGGGGGGGGGGGGGGGGGGGGGGGGGGGGGGGGGGGGGGGGGGGGGGGGGGTGGGGGGGTGGGGGGGGTGGGGAGGCGGCGGG